>JANQKA010000474.1 GCA_028281405.1 Hasllibacter sp.
GTCCTTGACCTCGCGGGAGGCCTTCTTGATGTGGGCGACGACCTTGTCGGTGGCGATGTCGATGCCGCGCTTGAGGTCCATCGGGTTCATGCCCGCGGCGACGGCCTTGGAGCCTTCGCGCACGATGGCCTGGGCCAGGACGGTGGCGGTGGTGGTGCCGTCCCCCGCCTCGTCGTTGGTGCGGGAGGCGACCTCCTTCACCATCTGGGCGCCCATGTTCTCGAACTTGTCCTCGAGTTCGATCTCCTTGGCCACGGTCACACCGTCCTTGGTGATGCGCGGGGCCCCGAAGGATTTCTCGAGAACGACGTTGCGGCCCTTGGGACCGAGGGTGACCTTCACCGCGTCGGCGAGGGTGTTGACGCCCTTCATCATGCGCGAGCGGGCGTCGGTGTCGAATTTGACGTCTTTGGCGGCCATTTCTGACTACTCCTTCTTTTCGGGTGGATTCTGCGACGATCGGTGGCTCAGGAGATGGTCCCGAGGATGTCGCTCTCCTTCATGATCAGCATCTCTTCGCCATCGAGCGTGACCTCGGTGCCGGACCACTTGCCGAAGAGGATCTTGTCCCCCTTCTTGACCGACATCTCGATCAGCTCGCCCGAATCCTTGCGCGCGCCCTCGCCCACGGCGACGACCTCGCCCTCGGCGGGCTTCTCCTTGGCGTTGTCGGGGATGATCAGACCGCCGGCGGTCTTCTCATCGGACTCCACGCGCTTGACCAGCACGCGGTCGTGAAGCGGTTTGAATGCCATTTCTAGCCTCCTCCGTTGTTGTCGTTGCCCGAGACCCCTTCCGGCGGCTCGGTGTTGGCTCTCGCACTCGACGAGTGCTAACAACAGGCATCTAGGAACGGCCCCCCGCCCCGTCAACAGGCCCGCGACCGAAAATCCGAAAAAATTTCCGGCTCCCCGGAATTCCTCCGTGAACCTTGTACGAAAGGGCTTCAAGGGCATCCCGGCCGACCACGGCCGAGAAATCCGTGGAAAAATTTCGCGCGGTCCGCCGGGAACCCCGCGGCCACGGACCCAGATGGCGAGAACCATTGTCCGGGCCAAAGAAGGGAATAAGCCGACCCTGGCGGCCCGGTCCGGGGCCGACCGAATGCCGCGGTGATGGTCTGTGGAGGGAGTTCCGGACCCTCCCCGATTCACGAAACCTCCGCGTCCCCGCGAACGGGACGACCGGATCCCGCACCGCCCTAAGATTCGGCTTCCATCCACGGGGACGAATGAAGCACGCGCCAGCGGCGCCATGCGCTGCCCACGAACATCGGGAACGCGTCGGGCGGACTCCCGCCCCTGGACTCCGCGCCCCGAACGCCGGCGAATCGTGGCGACGCTCGGATCGGGACCGCCGGTCGGACAACGTGCCGATGTGCCCGGTGTCCGCCCCGGCGGGCCCGCCCCGTCGGGGAATTTCGGACAAAATGGATTCCAACCCCGTCTCTCTCTGGTTTGGGATGTGACGGAGGAGCCGGCGAATGACCGGCCGCGCCGCCGTGGTCGCCTCGCCTGTTCCCGGAGGTCCGGTCGCGGGGAGGAAAAAGCCGCTCCCCGCCAGCCCTCGGTTTCGCGGATCACCTCCAACGTCGGACGATCGGCCAATGTCCGGCGATCACGGTCATCGAGTCGGGAATCCCCGTGGGCGGACGGGGATACCCGACTCCGAAGCCGCATCCGCGACCGACTTTCCGAATCGCATTCAACGGTGGGTGGACGGACGCCAACTCCAGCCGGATGCCAAGCCGCTGTCAGCGAACCTCCAATCCCGCGAATGGTCGAACCGCTTCAGGCACTCCGGCGATCCGTTCCGCGAATCACCCCGGGCGACCGGCGGACAGGTCTCCCGCGACAACCGGGATCCCGGCCTTTTCGGCGAATCATCAATCATGGATGGATGGTCCGAGCCGGGTTCGGCGTCGGCCGCATTTCGAATTGCCTTGGACAAAGGTCGGATGATCCGCGGCGAGGGACAGGGACCGATTCGCGAATCACCTTGAGCGACCAGCTGACAACAATCCC
>JANQKA010000479.1 GCA_028281405.1 Hasllibacter sp.
ACCGGCGGCACCGAGGACAGGGTAGAATCCAGGCGTTTGGTTCCGATCGTCACGCAGGATTCGCGGCCCCCTATGGACGAGATCGAAATAGATGTGGAATCGGTGTCGGTAGCGCGGTGATCGGAAACCGTCGACGCGGTCGCCCACCCTGTTCCGGCTAGCGGTTTGGGCGACGGTGTCTCTCC
The DNA here is from genome assembly GCA_028281405.1 of Hasllibacter sp. Classification (GTDB taxonomy): domain Bacteria; phylum Pseudomonadota; class Alphaproteobacteria; order Rhodobacterales; family Rhodobacteraceae; genus JANQKA01. Next base: position 186 of record JANQKA010000479.1, read on the forward strand.
CGTGATCGAGGATCCAAGAATCGCGCCGGATTCCCGATTCCATCCGGACGGAGGCGAAATCGATTTGGAGACGGTGCCGGAGGAGCAGTGATGGTAAACAGTCGCCGAGATCGCCCGCCCTGTTTCGGCTAGCGGTCAGGGGACTGGATCGCTCCCGTATAGGTGGATCCGAGCATCACGCCGAATTCCCTGCTCCATCCGGACTAAGGCGAATTTGATTCGGGGAATGTGTCGGATACACGGTGATTGGAAGATTGCCGCCGCCACGCAGTCAGGCCCCGTGCCTGCGGTCGGATCCGAGGACGGGGTGTCGCCAAGAAGTGTGCTTCCGGACATCACACGGATCCTCTTTCCATTCCAGACTAGATCGAACTCGATGTTTGGTCTACTCCGGATTTGCTGTGATTGGACGCCTCCGCCGGGAATGGGACAGTGAGGTGATTCCTTTTGGATATTTTCACTTTGCCACAATTCCGGCCATTCCTTTCAGACAATCGGGCGTCCTGGTCGGAGAGGACCAGGATCAACATCGGGCCGTTACGCGTGGTCTCGGCGCGGTTCTATTCCTGATTCGGTTGGTTACGGAGCATGGATCGAACTTGGATATGTTCATGATGGAATTCCTGGTTTCGAGTTGTCGCGGAGCCGCGCCTACGGGAGCCCGCGTCCTTCGAGGCTTGAACGGAACGGAGCGGGTGGCGCGGAGAATGATTGTCGAAATGTCGTGGAGGTCCGGTGCGACACGGGTTCCCGGTGAGCGGTTCTACCAATTCGACAATATCCGGGATCACGAATGGGAGAATCCACTTCAAGCAAATTTCCGCGCCTCGGAATTCGCGTGGGGAGCATAATTGACGATGTGGCCATCCAATTTGCCGTTGTGGAAATCGTCGCTCGGGAAAGTGGGCGCGGATTGTTTCGCTCCGCATGGCGGACCATGTGTTCCTTCAAGATGACATGGTGATTGTTCTTCGGTCAGTCATCTGATTAGGAAGCGCGTTTGATCTTCGTGTTCAGTGATCGGATGTTTCAGAACTCGAATGAATGTATTGACGGATTGCCTAGAATCTTGTGGCCAATCCTGTTATGGATTCCGCTGAGGAATCATTGTACTTCGATCATCCTGAAACAAATTTGAAATGCGTGAGCATCGTTTTCTGGCGACATTAAGAATTCTGTTTTGGTTGTGCGGTATTGCCATGTGGGATTTTGTGTTTCGCGCGGGACGGCATTGCATCAAGATGCTTATTATCAATGTTATCTTTGATTTGTTGAACCAATTCCGGAAGTTTGGAGTGAACTTCTTTGATCACACTCAAGTATTCGTCGATTTCCGTCTTTGTCACAATTCTTGACCGAGTTCCTTTTCCGGGTTGTTTTTCCAGAACCATGATTTGTATGGGATCACCCACACCGCCCGGATTGGTTTTCACAACATGGTCTATTATCCATGTGCCGAGTATGATTCCGTTCACGACATTGGGAGGACCATTAGGGCAAAATGATTCAATCAAGAACAATAAAAAGGGATCGGCGAGTACACTTCCAGTGCCTATGGTCATGTAATAATCCTGTTCATTTAAAATTTTGGGTTGTCCCTCGATATCGAAGCAACAACAATAATTATTGTTGTTGTGTGAGAAAGTGGTCAACACTTCCAGCGAGACGGGAAATTGCAGTTGCGTGCTTGCCAAGTCTTTAACTATATTTTGTCTTATGGCATACGTATGGTTGATCGGGTGAGAATTCGGATCCAAATTCACTGGTGTCGTTTCAATGACATTTTGGATTCTGTCACTCAGCCAACGGTCGCCCGCGTAGGCGAATAATTGCTTGTTCTTCAACAGATGAACTTTTTTCCCATGTCGGTGGGTATGAGGCTCATCGCTGATGAAATTGGTTACCATGCTGTCCGAGGCGAATACGATGCCATCCGAACAGAGAAAAGCCAAGGCCAAGGTCATTTCTCAAAATCCTGAAAAATGCTGTTTTTTCTCATTCCGGGATATATCTTGTATATCGCCGCCACGAGTTGATGGAAATTCATGGACCGAACCCAAACCGCGACTTCTTTCAAGTATTCCGCCGCCTCGGGCTTCAGTTTTCCGAGGGCGGCGGTTCCCTTTTCAAAGCCTTTCGGCGTCAGGACGAATTTGCGAAGTTTATCCGTCCTCCGCACTTCGACCAGCTTTTCCCGTTCCAAATTTTCCAGATCGAGGTAGATGGTGTGGTCAAAGGGACCGAAGCTGTAAGGGATGAAGTCGAATAACTTTCGCCCCAGCAGATCTTCCGCTTCCTCGTCTATCAGGAAGAGTCCCTTCTGCACCTGGACGGGGGAAAATTCCACATCCTCTCCGCAGACGGCGAGCATCGCGAGCACCATTTCCCGTTTGTTCATCGTGACCTCCCGTTGCCGACTTCCTGTAGCATTTGTATTTGGGGCTTGCCAACAATGCCGACCAAGGTCGGGCATTGCAACCCCGCCGGGCGGACGCACGGGCCCGCGCTCCACGTTTTATGCCCCGGGAGCATAACCGTCCCCGCGAAGCGGAATGTCGAGGGCGGCGTTCCCGTCATTGTGGGCATTGCGCCCGCACTAGACGCGGCGAAACCGCTCCGCCACCTAGTCCTCCGCCGCGTCTCGCCCGCATTCGTGGCATCTTCGCGAGGAGCTCCGGTATCCACTTCGATATAATTTCCCCCATTCAACAGGCACTTGAACCTGGGTAGTGTACTCGACGATCCCGGTTTGGCGCGTCGTAGGGGTCCGTTCATCTCTCGTTTAGTGGCGACGTTGGCTCCGGATGCCTTCAATGTCCTCTTCGCCGACTTCGTCATGTTCTTGACCCGCGGCTTCGCCACCACGACCACGCTGTGTTCCCGGGAAATGCTGGCGGTGATCTTGTGAAGAATGTCCTTGCGCCCGTTGGCGCGCTTTCGGCGTTTCCAGGCGCATTGGGACATGGTCTTTTTCCGCCTTTCGCTTCCGGGATTGGCCAGCTTAAGGCCCCTGTCCAGGATGCGGATTTCCCCATCAAACTCCTTCCCGCACCACGTGTGGAAGCGATCTCCGGCCGACGTGGCGATCAGGTTGGTCGCCCACTTGTCGAGGCCCACCGGCCCCCCTTTCGGCTGGGTTTCAGAACGGGGTGCGTCGAACGTTTGGCTCAGGAACCATTTCCCGGCCTTCTCGGTTATGGTCCATGGTTTCGGCTCGGCGGGCAATTCGCGGTATTTTTCGAAGCGGATGGCTCTGGTTCCCTTGATGGCAGCGCGGTCGCCCTCGTCCTTCCAACCGCCCTTTCCCAGCACACCGAACGTCTTGAAGCGGCTGACGTCCTTGTACCCCCGGTATCCCGGCATTTGGCTCGTGCCGCGGCGCTTGTGGAACCCCTTGAACGCCGGATCCATCTTGTCGATCGCCCGCCGCCGCATGGCGATCGCGTATTTGGTGAATTCTGATTCGCGCCGCCGCGATTCCGTCAGGTTCTTGTTCCGGCCGAATTTGGTGAGCCGAACCCGACAGTCCGTCAGCCTTTGGATGTCGCTCTTCTCCCGCGGCGCGGCGATATACAGATCCCGCATCGCGTGCCGCGCCGACCGCGGCGACGGGTGCTCGATGCACCGTGGACGCAAGGGGCAAGTGTATGTGGGATACCTGGTTTTCATCACGGGGTCCATATGGACATTTTGGGATGTGGGTTTCAAGTCCCGCTCCGGAATTATTTTTGTTTGTCTGGGCAAGTCGAGGGCGCATCCCTTGAATTTCGGCGCGATTTCGTCCCATGTTGTAACATGTATTGTCGCATAACACCATATGTTGTGTTTTGTCAGGATTGGTGGAAATCTCCAAAAATTCATTCCACCCGAGGTCAGAGGGGCCGGACACCGAACGGAGTCCGATTCCTTCCGGTCGAGGGCCATAACGACGATTGGGATTTGGAGCGGTCGGAACGTGGTCGCGACGCCCGCATCGAGACAGGCTTCGACAACGGGGGATCGCCCCGGCGGCGAGTCTCCGGCCGACGCGGACAACCAGCGCGCGCGGCATCGAAGCAGGGCGGAATCGCGACAGGATCATCACCCGCGAACAACCCGCGCGCGCGGCACGTCCCCGCGGGTCGTGTTCGAACCCGCGAAGGCGTGACTTCGGCCTCCCTCCCGGTCTCCGACGGTCCCGAGGAGCGGATTGCTCGGGTGCTTGAATTTCGTGAACATCTCCGGAGGGAGCGCGGAACCTCTCCGGAGGGAGCGCGGAACCTCTCCGGCGTTGACACGGAGCCCGTGAAACCTGGGAGCGCGATTCGACTTCACTGGCGACGGAGAAGCAACGCGGACTTGGCGGACGATTCCGGAGGCCGCGGGTGGCGTTTCCGACCGCGGCCTCCCGGGGGACGGGATCCGGAAATCCATGACGACGGCCCGCGGCCGATTGAATTTTCGAAAGCGCGTCGAACCGTGCACGATGCCTATCGAATAATTCAACGAAATCCTCGACGGTTCAGTTTGGTCGCCCGGCATCCTCCGCGCTCTCTTCGGAATCTTTCAGGCGTTCCAGCCATGACGTTCCCGATATATTCACCGCGAGTTCGATTATGTGAAAGACCCGGTGCATTTCCCCGCCGATGCAACCATGGGCCGAGTCAACCAAATCCGGCAAAATTTCTTCGATATCCGGGTCGGGGTGGTTTTCGTCGAATTCCACAAACACGGTCATCGACGTCTCCGTTTTGGAAAAGCAGAAACCCGCGTCGGCCATGGCGATTCGCCCTTTGCCCCGGTACCGCTCCTTGATGCTCCGATCGATGATGGCGCAGCGCTCGGGCGGAGCGTCACCTAACAGGGAGACGCCCTTGATGACACCATGCAATTCCTTGCCGAGCGCCATTCTGATCGCGTCCTCGGCATTGGAGCACCTTTCGTACAATCCCCGTTCGTCGACGCCCTCGGCGAATTGAATTTCCATCTGCAGATGCCCCTCCCCGCCGGACTGCCCGGGCGGAAACATCGCGGCGCCCAGGAGTTTGACGGCTTTGTCGATGTGCTTCTTGAGAACCCGTTTGACCGCGATTCTCTGTTTTCTGGGAAGTGGTTCCATCGGTGACTCCGTGTTTCAAGGGGTTTCGCGGGAGGGAGGCCCGATTTTGAAGTATTGGCCTCGAGGGCGTCGGGTCAAGGCCGCGTTGGGCTTCGTGTGGACCGCGACGAACTGGAATTCTCCCTGGTAGCCCTGAATGTGGGGCGCAAGGAGAATGTAGCCCCGAAGCGGACACGGAAATGGATACTCGGCGATCCGACCCGATGCCGGGACACACATCTTCGAAGCGTCGCCCACAGGCCCGCCTTCGGGATGAGTTCCGGATCGGGCGGAGTTGTTCGACCCTGTGAAGCCGGCGGCGGCTGTCCACGCCAGAGCAACGGGAGCGTGGCGAATCGGTGGCTCGGTGATTGGATGCTCCTCCTCGGCCATCCTCCCTGATCCGGCGGGCGGTTCCGGAGACGAGCTCGCGTCCGGACGGGTGGTTCCGAGGGTCTCGCCGGATTCCCGCCTCCCGCCAACGGAATCGAAATCGATTCGGGGACGGCGCCGGTAAGTCGGTGATGGGTCGAACGCCGGACGAGGCCGTCCGCCCCTTGCCGACCGGATGTTCCTGTGACGGAGGCGTCCGGGCGGTGGTTCCCGGAGTCACATGGTTCACAATCCCCGCCGGACGGGATCGTAATCAACGTGGGAAGGGGATGGAGGCTCGGTGATTAAACTCCCCGCCGTGGCTCTCCACCCTGTCCCTGAAAGTGACCTTGGACGGGAAGAGTCCGGGTGGATTGATCCGGGCGTCACGCCGATTCCCGATTCCCTCCGGACGTTATCGAAATCGATGTGACTGGGATGGAGGCGCGGTGATCAACTCCCCGCGCGGCTCTCCAACCTGTTCCGGACAGGGATCCCTGAACGGGGAGCGTCCGGGTGGCTTGTTCCGGGCGTCACGCCGATTCCCGATGCCAACCGGACGGAATCGAAATCGATTCGGGGACGGCGCCGGAAAGCGGTGATGGCTCGAACGCCGGACGAGACCGTCCGCCCCTTGCCGACAGGCGGTTCCCGGGACGGAAGCGTCCGGCGGTGGTTCCGGACCTCACGTCGTTTCCCGATTCCTTCCGGACGGGATCGAAATCAATTCGGGGGCGGCGGCGGAAAGGCGGTGAAGGGTCGAACGCCGGACGAGGCCGTCCGCCCTTGCCGACAGGCGGTTCCCGGGACGGGAGCGTCCGGACGGTGGTTCCGAACCTCACGTCGGTTCCCGATTCCTTCCGGACGGGATCGAAATCGATTCGGGGACGGCGCCGGAGAGGCGGTGATGGGTCGAAGGCGGGAAGCGGCCGTCCGCCCCTTGCCGACAGACGGTT
>JANQKA010000480.1 GCA_028281405.1 Hasllibacter sp.
TTATTTCCATTGGCTGGAGAACATCGAGCCTTGGTGCATTTCCCGCCAGCTTTGGTGGGGACACCAAATTCCGGTTTGGTATGGCCCGAGCGCGCGGAAATTGAAGGATTTCCTCCAAAAACATTCCGGCGAAGGGAATCCGGCGAGTGAACAATGCTCGATTGGAAGCGAGGGAACGGTGACATTCTGCGCGGCGAACGCCGACGAAGCGTATCGCCAAGCCGGAATATATTATCGCGAGCACTTCGGTGAAGATATTGTCGTCGACGAATCCGGCAATCCCGGAGCTCCCGGATCGTACAGCTTCGGCAACCAACCGAGTGTCGCGCTACAGCGCGACCCCGACGTTTTGGACACATGGTTCTCGTCCGGCCTATGGCCAATAGGAACGTTGGGTTGGCCCGAAAAAACGCCCGAATTGGAAAAGTACTTTCCGACATCGGTCCTGATCACGGGCTTCGACATCATTTTCTTCTGGGTCGCCCGGATGATGATGATGCAATACGCCGTGGTCGGCGAACGGCCCTTCGACACGGTCTATGTCCACCCGCTCGTCCGGGACGAGAAGGGCAAGAAAATGTCGAAGTCCCTCGGCAACGTTCTCGATCCCTTGGAATTGATCGCGAAATATGGAGCGGACGCCGTCCGCTTCACGCTGGCGGCGATGGCCGCGATGGGGCGGGATTTGAAACTTTCGACATCGCGGATCGAAGGGTACAGGAATTTCGGAACGAAACTCTGGAACGCCGCCCGGTTCGCGGAAATGAACGGCGCGCTCGGCGGGGCCGGCCGTCCCCGATTGAAGAAATACGTCGACCGCGACACGGCGGTCTGGATCAAGGAGGGCGGAGAGGCAATGGCCCCTCCGCCGAAGGCCACGGTCAACCGCTGGATCATCGCGGAAACCGCCCGCGTCCGCGAGGCCGTGGACGGGGCGCTCGAAGCGTACCGATTCAACGACGCGGCGAACGCGCTATACGGCTTCGTTTGGCACAAGGTCTGCGACTGGTACGTTGAATTCTCGAAGCCGCTTTTCGACGGCGACGCCGCGGACGAGACTCGCGACACCATGGCCTGGGTCATCGACCAATGCCTCGTCATGCTTCATCCGTTCATGCCCTTCATCACCGAGGAGATTTGGGCGATCCCGTCCAATCGCGACCGCATGCTCGCGCTCGCCCGCTGGCCGTCGGAGTCCTCCGCCGACCTCGCCGCGCCCGATGGTTCCGCGCGGGAAATGGAATGGGTGATTTCCCTGATCGAGGAGATCCGCTCCGTCCGCGGCGAGATGGGGGTTCCGGCGGGCGCCCGGTTGACGATGCTCAAGCTCGAACTCGACTCCGACGGCGAGTCCGCCTGGGCCGCCAACCGGAGCCTGATCGAACGGCTCGCCCGGATCGAAAAACTGGAGTCCGCCGACTCCGCTCCGAAGGGTTCGGCCACCGTCGCGGTCGAAGGAGGCACATTCGCCCTGCCGCTGGCGGGCGTCATCGACGTCGCCGCGGAAAAGGCGCGTTTGGAAAAGGCCGTCGGCAAGCTCGACAAGGACATGAAAGGCCTCGGCGGACGTCTCTCGAATCCCAAATTCGTCGAAAGCGCTCCCGAGGATGTCGTCGCGGAGACCCGGGAACTCCTGGCCCTGAAGGAGGCCGAGGCGGCCCGACTCGGGACCGCGCTCGACCGCCTGAGGGAATTCGACTGATGCCTCCCCGCTTCACCCAGGTCGCCTCCGCGCTTCCCTCCACCGTTCCCTTCGTCGGCCCCGAAACGCGGGAGAGGGAGACCGGGCGCCCGTTCAAGGCGCGCCTCGGCGCCAATGAGAGCGTGTTCGGCCCGTCCGCCGAAGCCATCCGGGCCATGGAGCGCGCCGCCCGGGACGCTTGGATGTACGGCGACCCGGAAAACCACGACATCAAGACCGCGCTCGCGGAATTCCACGGCGTCCGGCCGGAGAACATCGTCGTCGGCGAAGGCATCGACGGGCTTCTGGGGTATTTGGCTCGTCTGTTCATCGAGCCGGGCGATATCGCCGTCACGTCCGACGGCGCCTATCCGACGTTCAACTACCATGTCTCGGGATTTGGCGGGGCGCTCGCGAAGGTGCCCTACGACAGGGACCGCGAGGACTTGCCGGGCCTCGTCGCCAAGGCGCGGGAGACGGGAGCGAAACTCGTATACCTCGCGAATCCCGACAACCCGATGGGAACCTGGATCGAAGGCCGCGTTTTGGCGGAGCTCCTGGAGGAACTGCCGGACGACGCCGTGCTCGCGCTCGACGAGGCCTACGTGGAATTCGCGCCGAAAGGAGCCGCGCCCCCGATCGACGTGGAGCGGCCGAACGTGATCCGGTTCAGAACGTTTTCAAAGGCATATGGATTGGCCGGCGCGCGGATCGGCTACGCAATCGGCCACGCGGATCTCGTCGGCGCGTTCGACAAGGTCAGGAATCACTTCGGAGTGAACCGGATCGCGCAGGCGGGCGCGCTCGCCGCGCTCTCCGACGCCGCGCATCTCGATATGGTCGTGGGGTCCGTCGACCGCGCCCGGGAGGAGATTGTTCGGATCGCCGGGAGCCACGGTCTCGAGACGATTCCCTCGGCGGCGAATTTCGTCGCCATCGATTGCGGGCGCGACGGCGCCTTCGCGCGCCGCGTGCTCGCCGGGTTGGTTTCGGGCGGCATCTTCGTCCGCATGCCGCTCGTCGCGCCGCAGGACCGCTGCGTGCGAATCGCAGCGGGAACGGAGGCCGACCTCGAGCGCTTCGCCGCGGAATTCGGCCCCGCGCTTGAGGCCGCCGCGTCCGCCGACTGACGCGCGGCCCGGTGGACCCGCTCCGCGGCGCGGGCCACCCAGGGAACGCACGCGGGCCGGGCGAATGGGAGCGGAGCTTTTCTTAAGTCCCGCGTCCCGGTTGGGCCTTCGGGAACCCGGCGCGGCGGCCCGGTCATCGGGCGGCGCGGCCTCCCCCTCCGGTTCCGCGTCGGGCGGGAATCCCTTAAACTCCCGGCCATGAGGGATTCGCGGGACAGGAACGGCCGCGCGGCCGCGCCGGACTACACCTTGGCGGTGATCGTCTCGGGAGGCGTGGTCGTGTTCATGGCCCTGTGCGCGATCCAAGCGGCTTGGGGCTTCCCCGTCGCGGTGGCCATGGCGTGGGCGGTGGACCGGATGTTCCTACGCCGAGCCTGATCCAGCCGATTCGGCGATTTTCCGGGCGGCGGCCTCGACGGCGCCGGACCCGCGCGGCACGCCCGCAGCGGCGAGTCCCGCCTCGATGACGCCGAGCGCGCCGAGCACCATGTGGGCGTTGACATGGCCCATGTGGCCGATCCGGAAAAAGCCCTCGGCCTTCGGGTCGTCCCCGGTGCCCATGCCGAGACCGACCCCGAGCGTGAGGCCCGCCCGTTCCTCGGTCCACTTCCGAAGC
>JANQKA010000524.1 GCA_028281405.1 Hasllibacter sp.
GCGCCACTCTGGGCCGCGGTCTTCCGGTCTGGCTCGGCGTCAGCGTGTCGGACGACGACGGCGCGCGCCTGCGCTCGGGCGAACACGTCTCGGAACTCGGCCCCCTCCTGTCTGAGCGGAGGCCCGACGCGGTGCTGGTCAATTGCTCCGTGCCCGAGGCCGTCGCCCCCGCGTTGAGGATCATCCGGGGCTTCGGCCTGCCGTTCGGGGCCTACGCGAACGGCTTCACCCGGATCGACGAGAAATTCCTCGGGGTTGCCCCGACGGTCGACGTCCTGACGCGCCGGGAGGATCTGACGCCGGAGCGCTACGCGGACTTCGCGTCGGAATGGGTGGCCCTCGGCGCGTGCATCGTCGGCGGCTGCTGCGAGGTCTCCCCGGCCCATGTCGCCGCGCTCGCCGACCGGCTCGGGCGGGACGGGCACGAACTTGTCGGCGGCGGCGAATTCCCCGCGGCCATGGCGGGAGTCGAGGCATGATTCCGGAACGCGCCCGCGCGGTGGTCGTCGGCGGCGGGGTCGTCGGCTGCTCCGTCGCCTACCATCTCGCCAAGCTCGGCTGGACGGATGTGGTCCTTCTGGAGCGCAAGCGGCTGACGTCCGGCACCACATGGCACGCGGCGGGACTCATCGCGCAGCTCCGGGCGACCGCGAACATGACCCGGTTGGCGAAATACAGCCAGGAACTCTACGGTGACTTGGAAACCGAAACTGGCGTCGCGACGGGATTCCGCCGCTGCGGGTCGATCACCGTCGCCCTCACCCGCGAGCGGAGGGAGGAGCTGTTCCGCTCCGCCGCCATGGCGCGCGCCTTCGGCGTCGAGATCGAGGAGATCGGCCCCGGCGAGGCGAAGGACCGCTACCCGCACTTGGAAACCCGGGATGTCGAAGCAGGGGTCTGGCTGCCGAAGGACGGGCAGGGCGATCCCGCCAACATCGCGCTCGCGCTCGCCAAGGGCGCGCGCATGCGCGGCGTCCGGATCGAGGAGGGTGTGGCCGTCACGGGGGTCGAGCGTTCCGGTTCCCGCGCCGTGGCCGTGAACTGGGAGTCGGAGGAGGGCGCGCGCGGCCGCCTCGCCTGCGACCATGTGGTCATCGCCGCCGGAATGTGGGGCCACGCCGTGGGACGCATGGCCGGCGTGGTCGTCCCGCTTCAGGCGTGCGAGCATTTCTACATCGTCACGGAACCGATCGACGGGCTCGGCCAATTGCCGGTTCTGCGGGTTCCCGACGAATGCGCCTACTACAAGGAGGACGCGGGCAAACTCCTGGTCGGGGCGTTCGAACCGGTTGCCAAGCCCTGGGGACCGATTCCCGATGGCTTCGAATTCGACCAGCTGCCGGAGGACATGGAGCATTTCGAGCCGATCCTCGAACGGGCGGTGGAGCGCGTGCCCGCGCTGGCCGAGGCGGGAATCCACACGTTCTTCAACGGGCCGGAAAGCTTCACGCCGGACGACGCCTACAATCTCGGCCTGTGCCCGGGGTCGGAGAACATCTGGGCCGCCGCCGGGTTCAATTCGGTCGGCATCCAATCCGCGGGCGGCGCGGGAATGGCCCTGGCCGAGTGGATGGAGACGGGCGAAAAGCCGTTCGACCTCGGCGACGTGGACGTGGCGCGGAACGAGCCCTTCCAAGGGAACGCCCGCTACCTGCGCGCCCGGGCGACCGAGACTCTGGGGCTGCTTTACGCGGATCATTTTCCCCATCGCCAGAAAACCACCGCCAGGGGGGTGCGCCGCTCGCCGTTTCACGCGCAACTCGAGGCGCTGGGCGCGGTGTTCGGGGAAACCGCCGGTTGGGAGCGCGCCAATTGGTTCGCCCGCGAAGGGCAGGAGAGGGAATACCGGTATTCCTGGGGCCGGCAGAATTGGTTCGACAACGCCGCCGCGGAGTTGGCCGCGGTCCGGAACGGGGTCGGCGCGTACGACATGTCGTCCTTCGGAAAACTCCGGGTGGAGGGAAGGGACGCCGCCGATTTGCTGCAGGAGGTCTGCGGAAACGACGTCGACGTCGAACCCGGCCGCCTGGTCTACACGCAATTCCTGAACGCGCGGGGCGGGATCGAGGCGGACGTCACGGTGACCCGGCTGTCGGAGACGGCGTTCCTCGTCGTCACGCCCGCCGCGACGCGTTTGGCCGACGAAACCCGGCTGCGTTCCCACGTCCGGGACCGCGCGGCGGTGATCACCGACATGACCGCCGCCGAAGGTTGTCTGGCGGTCATGGGTCCGATGTCGCGGGATCTGATGCGCGCGGTTTCGCCGGCGGATTTCGACGACTTCCCCTTCGGGACGGCCCGGACGGTCGAGCTCGGCTTCGGCCTCGCCCGCGCGCACCGGGTCTCCTATGTCGGCGAATTGGGTTGGGAGGTCTACGTGTCGTCCGACATGGCCGCGCACGCTTTCGACGAAATCCGGGCGGCGGGGGAGGGAGCGGGCCTCAAACTCTGCGGGATGCACATGATGGACGGCGCACGCGCGGAGAAGGCCTTCCGGCATTTCGGCCACGACATCACGCCGGAGGACCATGTGCTGGAGGCCGGACTGGGATTCGCCGTCAAGACGGGCAAGGGGGAGTTCGTCGGCCGCGACGCCGTCCTGAGGAAGAGGGAGGCCGGGCTGGACCGGCGCCTCGTCCAATTCCTTTTGGACGACCCCGAGCCCCTGCTTCACCACAACGAACCGATTCTCCGGGACGGGGAGATCGTGGGATATTTGACCTCGGGAGCCTACGGCCACCACCTCGGCGGCGCGGTGGGATTGGGTTACGTGCCCGCGGCCGGAGAAACCCCCGACCAGCTTCTCGCCTCGTTCTACGAGATCGACGTGGCCGGATCCCGCGTCCGGGCGACGGCGTCGCTGAAGCCCCTGTACGATCCGACCGGCGCGCGCATGAAGGCCTGATCCGTGGCGCGTCCTCCGGGCGGCCGCCGACCTGGGCGGGGACGCTTCGTTCCGGCCGTGGCCCGCGCGGGGGGATTCGCGCCCGGCTCCACGGCGGCCTCGGCGTGACAGGCTTCCCCGCCCGTGCGTCCGCTTCGTCGAAGCTCCCGCGCGGTTCAACCGGCGCGCGCGTGAAGGCCTGATCCGGGGGCGTCCTCCGGGTGGGCGCCGAGCGGTCGAGGGCGCTTGTTTCCGACCGCGGCGCACGTGTGGGGTTCCTCTCCCGAGCGGCCGCGCCGCCGAAGATCCCGCGCGGTCCGGCCTACGCGCGCGCGAAGGCCTGATTCGGGCAAGTCCTCCGCGCGGGCGCCGAGCGGCCACGGACGCTTGTTTCCGACCGAGGCCCGCGCGCGTGGTTCCTCGCTCTTGCGCCCACGTCGCCCAATCTCCCGCGCGATCCGATCCAGCGCGTGTGAAGGCCTGATTCGGGCAGGTCCTCCGGGCCGGCGCCGACGGGCCGCGTGGGCGCTTGATTCAGGCCGCGGACCGCGCGCGGAGAATCGAATCCGATTCCGTGGCATCGGCGCGGCCGGCTCCCGGGGACGCGTGATGGTGTCGCCGAAGTAATCGGGTGATTGGACCGGGGGAGTGAATATTCGATTCGAATCATTGACCCGCGGCCGGAGCGGCCTCCAGGGGGTGGAACGATCGATTCCAAACGTGGACTGCGCGCGTCGACGCTTCGTCCCCGTTCAGGGGCGTCGGCGAAGGCGGTTCCCGCGTGCGGGAGCCGCCACGCCGATGCCTCCGCGCGGGGCGGCCGGAGGGCGCTCCACGCGTCCGCGCTGGCGTTTCGGCTCCGCGCGGGGTATTCTGGGAGGGGAATTCCGGAGGCGCGTCATGGACGGCGGCAAGAAACTGTTCATCAAGACCTACGGCTGTCAGATGAACGTTTACGACAGCGAGCGCATGGCGGAGGCGCTGCCGGACCACGATCTGGTGGAGACGCCGGAAGAGGCCGACCTGATCCTGCTGAACACCTGTCACATTCGCGAAAAGGCGGCGGAGAAGGTCTATTCCGAACTGGGCAGGTTCAAGCCGTTGAAGGCCGCGAAGCCCGATCTCAAGATCGGAGTCGCCGGTTGCGTGGCGCAGGCCGAGGGCGAGGAGATCGTGCGGCGGCAGCCTCTGGTGGATCTGGTCGTCGGCCCGCAGGCCTACCACCGCCTGCCGGAAATGGAGCGGCGCGTGCGGGACGGATCGCGCGCGCTCGACACGGACTTTCCCGAAGAGGACAAATTCGAACGGCTGAAGGGGCGCGGAGGAATGCGGCGCGGCCCGACCGCGTTCCTGACGGTGCAGGAGGGATGCGACAAATTCTGCTCGTTCTGCGTGGTCCCGTACACACGCGGGGCGGAACGGAGCCGGCCCGCCGAACGGGTGGTCGCCGAGGCGCGCGGACTGGTGGAGAGGGGCGCGCGCGAGGTCACGCTACTTGGCCAGAACGTCAACGCCTACCACGGGCACGACGGCGGCCTCGCAGGATTGATAATGGATCTCGCTCGGATCGATGGACTGGAGCGCATCCGCTACACCACCTCCCATCCCAACGACATGGACGACGCGCTGATCGAGGCCCACGGCGCGGAGCCGAAGCTGATGCCCTACCTGCACCTGCCGGTTCAGTCGGGGTCGGATCGGATCCTCAAGGCGATGAACCGCAAGCATACGTCGGAGGGCTACCTGCGCCTGATCGCCCGCGTCCGCGCGGCGCGCCCCGACATCGTCATTTCAGGGGATTTCATCGTGGGGTTTCCCGGCGAAACCGATTCGGATTTCGAGGAGACCATGAGCCTCGTGAGGGAGGTCGGCTACGGTCACGCCTTCTCCTTCAAATACTCCGCCCGCCCAGGAACGCCGGCGGCCGAACGCGGGTCGCGCGTGCCGGACGGGACCGCGTCCGCCCGGTTGGACCGGCTTCAGCGGCTGTTGGCGGAGCAGCAGGCCGGGGCGATGGAGGCGATGGTCGGCCGCGAGGTCGGCGTCCTGTTCGAGAAGGAGGGCAGAAGTCCTGGACAACTCGTCGGCAAGTCCGAGCATCTGATGGCGGTCCACGCCGATCTGCCCGGCGACCGGATCGGGACGCTCGCCAAGGTGAGGATAACCGCGTCCAATCCGAATTCCTTGTCCGCGGTTCCGGCTTGATCCCGGCGCGGCGCACGGATTTGGCGGGTGATCCGGTAGGATCCGGGGGCGCGGCGGTTCCGCGCCCGGCGCTCGAAATCGACGCCGGGACGCTTGCGGATACCCCGGGCGCTTGCCAGCATCGGACGACAACGAGCGACCGGAGCGATCCTTGGCATTAAGCGCCCCGACCCAATCCGACGACGGCGTCGGCACCCATCTCGAATTTCCCGACAACGGTCTGATGATCGAATTGGTGGGAGTGAACGGCGCCAACCTGGCCCAGGTGGAGAACTCCCTGGGGGTGCAGATCGCCAGCCGGGGCAACCTCGTCGACATCGCCGGGGATCCCGACGACCGTGGGAGGGCGGTCGAGATCCTGACGGCGGCCTATCAAAGGCTGGAGGCCGGAAAGACCGTGGATCCGGCTACGATCGACGGGCTGATCCGCATGGGGACCGGGAACATCGGCGGCGGCCGTCCCGAGCCGTTCCGCGGCGATCATGTCGAGATCAAGACCCGCAAGAAAACCGTGGAACCGAGAACGCAGGCGCAAAAGGCCTACGCCCGCGCGCTGTATGAGAAGGAACTGGTGTTCGGCCTCGGTCCGGCGGGCACCGGAAAGACCTACATCGCGGTCGCGGCCGCGGTGAACATGTTTCTGACCGGCCATGTGGACCGGATCATCCTCAGCCGTCCCGCGGTCGAGGCGGGGGAACGACTTGGATTTCTTCCGGGCGACATGAAGGACAAGGTCGATCCCTACATGCAGCCGCTCTACGACGCACTGAACGATTTTCTGCCCGGCAAGCCGCTGGGCAGGATGATCGACGAGAAGAGGATCGAGATCGCGCCGCTGGCGTTCATGCGCGGACGGACGCTGAGCCGGGCCTTCGTGGTGTTGGACGAGGCTCAGAACGCGACCGCCATGCAGATGAAGATGTTCCTCACGCGTCTCGGCGAAGGTTCCCGCATGGTGGTCACGGGCGATCCGGGCCAAGTGGACCTGCCCAAAGGCGTCACGTCCGGCCTGGGAGACGCCGAGTCGAAATTGGGAGGAATTCCTGGCGTGGGCTTCAACCGCTTCACCGCGAAGGACGTGGTGCGACACCACCTCGTCGCGAAGATCGTCGAGGCTTATGGAGGGGGATAGCGCGGGACTCTCCCCGCCCGCGCGATGGTTCGCGATGAGGGTGGGTAACATTCCCGTCTCCACCCTCTCCCGTGGTTGGATAGCCGCGGGGCCATCCGCCCGCGAATCCCCGGCGCGCCGGAATTCCGCATCCCGGCGCGTCCGTGTTGGCGCGAGCCTCGATTCCAAAATTTCCCGCCCGGCGCCCTTGATTCGTGGGGCGTCGTTGGCGTCCTAATTCGGATGTCGGCTCGTGCGCGCCCGATTCGATCCCTTCGCGCCCGCGCTCGGCGATTCCCTTTGCCACCGGAATCGACAGGCGGTGGGCGGTGGGCGAAAAGACTGTATTAACGATCCGCGTGATGTCCTTGGCGTGGAATACGTCCGTGGCCGTCCATCACGCGGAGAGCGGGGTGGAAGCTATTTGAGTCCCGATTCGCGCGATGAGCGGAGTTTACTGGTTCTCCTGAACGATTTGGGAGAGAAATTTGATATGGCTGTCGACGAGTGCCTCGGCCTCCGGGGTGACCGCGAACGGCGACCATGCCGCCGGGGCGGCGCCACTGATTTTGTTCAGTTCCATGCCCAACCATTCGGGGGGAGCAATTCCGCGCTTGAGCAGTAGGGCGACGGCTTCGGCGTTCTTTTTCTCGACCGCCAATCCGCTGCGCAGGGCGAGCGCTTCCATGGCGGTCGTCAGGATTTCACGGTGGTGCCCCGGCAACGCGTCCCACACCTCCTTGTCGCAGACAAGTTGGTCTGACGGCATCAGGTGGAGGGAGGAGGCTTCGGCAATAGCTTCGGCCCATGAGGGGATTTCTTGTTGGGTGGAAACCACGCCGTCCAAGGTGCCCGATTCGCCCGCAACTTCGGGAATCCCGGCCTCGAGCGCTTTGAATACATCGACGAGATTCATGACAATCGGCGGTTCGCCAGATTTTTCCAGAGATTCGGGTTGGGTGCCGGGTGCGGATGGGATCAATTTCTGAAACTCGGCGATGGGAACAGACTGCGGCGAAAACGCCGACTCCAGATCATAGCCCCACAAACCCACCAGAAAGAGGCCGCGCCCGTCGTAAAAACGCCGAACTTCGTCCAGGCCGCCTTCCAAGTATAGCCACGGAAGCTGCCGGCGTGGGTCGTAAAGGCCGCCCATGGCGTCCCCGACGAACTTGAATGCCGGGTACCCACCGCCACGATGGGATCCATCGGTCATGTCGCAATCGAAAAAACCGGTGGAGTCGATGCTTTCGGTTGGTTCCGAGGAGGGCCATGGAACGAACGGTACAATGGAAATCTCGCCGTTGGACATCCGCGCTACATCGTCGAAGAATTGTTGGGACAACCGACCGGACGCGGTTTCGGGGGCGTGGCGTGTTTGGACGCGCAACACGGTGCGGAGCGAAGTCTCGACCGGCCTTAGGCTTGGAGTGTAACCGTCCACGGCCTCATCTGTGGCTTCTTCCCGAATTGCGTATCTCCGGTCCAGTCGGTCCAACCGCCGATCGAGCCCGTCGAAGCGCTGGGAGTACCTTCTGTCGTTGGCGTCGATCTGCTGCATCAGCTCCTTCCCGTTGGATTCCATCTGCTGGGATAGAATTTTGTTGCCTGCTTCGATCTGCTGACTCAATTCCCTCTTGTTGGAGTTAACAGTTCGGATCAAAATTTCGTTATCGGCCTTGGACTGAATCTCAACCCGCACGATGTCGATCGATTGGTTCCAAAGCGTGTAGCCGACGAACCCGATGCCCGCCACGGCCAGTCCTGATAGTAGCGCGCCTACAAGGGCAATCAAGTTTATCCGGACAAAAATGCCGTCGCGGTCGTCTTCGGGCGTGTTGTGGGCCATGTGTGGCTCTCCTCGATCACTCACCGGATAACATAGGAACAAAGTTGCGGATTGCCAAGTCCGGATTCGCCCTGAAACCGCGTGACTGACAAGGGACACAGCCTCCAACGTCAGAATCAAGGGGTCCGCTCAGTCATTACAGGCCGATTTTGCACAGCGTTGGGGCGGTCGCCGCTCCTTGACGTCCCGCACCTCGATACCTTGCGACAACTTCCGCCGGGCCCGCCGGATCCCATATTGCCGATCAGATTCGGTATGTAGGCGAGCCGTGTGGGCCCGCCTCGGCTGTTTCGCTGGCCAGTCGCTGGGGTGACCGACGCCCGCTCCACCCTGTCCCGGTCCGAAGCACCCGGACAGCCGCGAGTCCTTTCTGACTTGGGCCCGCGTAAGGTCACGCAGCACCCTTCCGTCCAAGCAAGCGCTCCCGTTCTTGGTAACGCGCCGCGGCCACACCACTTTTCGATCATCTGGAACGACGCCGCGTCATCGGTGACCGCACGCGCTCTGTGCGGACCCCGTCCCCATCGAAGGGGAGCCGACGGTGGTCCGCCTGCTGCAATACGGATCGGGGGACGTGGTCAATTCAGGAAACAAGGTGTTCCCGACGATGCTTCCAACCGATTCGGGTTGACGCGAAGTCGGCCATGACTTAGCGCGAACGGAGTGGCCGCCGATTCGCTCGGATGGCGGAATGACAGGACGGGAGTCCCACCCGATGCGACGCCGCGCGATCCAGCCGCGAATCACCCGCGCCCGAATCGGCCCGCATCGCGCACGCTCGCCACGGGGTCGATCCGTTCCGAGCTGATTCGCAGACACACCAGCAAAGGGAGAGGTGGACCATGATCCCCGAGCCAAATCCCACAGCCCGGTCCCACCTTTGGCCGTTCCGCGGCGTTCGCTGGGCGATCCCCGCGGTTCCGCTATTCGCGCTCGCATTTTGGGAGCTGATGGGTGCCCCGGGGGACTCCCGGCTTGATCTCGCGGCGGGTCCGTCTCCCTTCGAAACCGGGCCGCCCTTGGTCGAGGACATCGAGTTGCCTTGGGACGGGGATGGTCGCCGGGGAGGCCAAATCCCGCCCGGGTCCGCGTTGGCCGGCACATTGGTGGTGCCCGCGTCCGGCACGGAAGGCTCCACGGGCACACCCACATCCGCATCGGATCAAACCAACCACGGGGCGGTGACGACGGCGCAGGTTGGTGAAGCGGTCCCGGCACCACCGGTTCAGTCCAGATCACGGGGAACCGTGATGATCGCGCTCCCGCCTGGATGGATCGTGACGCGCGACCCCAACCATCAATCGCCCGGAATCGCGACGTCCCGGCCGCAAGGGGAGGCAGTCCCGGATTCAGCGCATTCGCAGAAGCCCGGGGGCGATTCGCCCAGGTCGGTCGAATCGCGTCCGAGCCCCAGACCCGCTCCGTCGCGGGTGTCCACGCCCCCGCCGAAGCAAGTCGTGAACGCTCCGCGCACGGTGAATCCGATTCCCAAGAAGCCGGACCCGCGACGACTCGCGGAAAGCATTCCGCCGGTCGGAGGCGGTTCCCTCGACGAGGCGCAAGTCGCTTACTGCATGGCCGAAGACTTCAGACTCGAGGGTGCCAAGGACCGGGCCCTTTCACAAAGCGACATTGGAATCCGGGAGGAGTATAATCGGCAGGTTGACGAATGGCTGCTGAGATGTGGGAATTTCAGCGCGCCCCGCAGCGTGCTCGTTCGCGTCGGAACCGAAGTCAGGGCGATCGAGCATCTTCTACGCCAGGACGGGTGGAACAGGTTTTGAATTTCCACTCCGGCTCTCCATCAACGGACGAAGGTTGAAATGTCCGCTCCCCCGACAACGCAAATACTTCTCGCGGCCGGATTTGCGGCCACGCTTGTTTCCTGCGCCCTCCCGTTATCGGACGAAAGAGTGATCCGCGGAGATTTCATTGATTATCTGAGGGTTCGGCTCATTTCCGAAAATCCAATTCCGGGCAGCACGGAATTTTTGGGGGAATACAGAACAGGCCCTTGGACCTGGAATGTCACGGAAATCATTCATTCATATCCGCACGCCGATGGATCGCGAAGCGATTTAATTGAGATAATCGAGATATCAATGCCACTTGACCGCGATCATGTCAGATTTTCGGAGGAGGAGGCCGCTCGGAATGAGCGTGCCCTTGAAATCAACCGGATGCTGGATTCCCGAAACACGGACCGGATTAGAATCTTTTACCGGGGTTTCAGTTACCCAGCTTTTCTGGATGAGGAAAATTTCGGATTAAATGTGAATAATTCTGGATTAAACGTGGATTATTCTGGACTATTTGAGAATTTCGGGCTGTCCATCCACGTGTACAAAGAAAATGACGAGGAATATGAAACAATTGATGCATACCTGCGTTGGTTTTTCCTCTGAATTCATTCGAAGGCCACAAGCGAACCGAATGATGGAGACTGAAATGCGGCATGCGATTCTTCCACTTTTCCGGCTGATTCAAGGATTTTTGAATGAACCGAAGAACAACGTCGATGTTCTCGTCGGCTTCGGCGGCGGGACTCGTTTTTCTTCAGCGATTTTTACTGACCCGAATTGGACCTGCGGCTGGTTTGATGGCCAGGCGGGCAACGAGGGAAACGAATACAACGGGGGTGACGGAGAGAATGAGGGAAACGAAAACGACGAGGGAAATAATGGCGGCGGGGGAGTGAATATCCCGCGAGATTGGCCAAAATCCGGAAAAACATCCGCAATTCTGCAAGACATGGGCCATCTTCATCGCGTTGGGAAATTCAAACAAAGCACAAATGCGCACGGGATTCCAGTGGAGTGGCGACAGCCATGCGCATTCTCCGGAATACGCGGGAGATATCGAGTTCATCGACACGCGGACTCCGCATTTCACGAAGCAACCGGGATTGGGCCCGGGGAAACGGGGACGGGAGCGTTGGACCAAAGCGAGGCAAACGCCAAAGGCGGGCAAGACGCGGATTATTCCGGCGTGGCTCCGTCACGGTGTGGCCCCGGGCCATTCGAAAAGGTTGATGGGAACGGAGGGCGCGTGGCCATCGGCTTGAATTTTTCGCCGATGCGTTTTTTCCTCATCCGGTTCATGCCACAGCCGTGGAAAGGGGCGATTCGATCGACAACCCAACCCAAGGGGAACATCGTGAAAATGCTCTCCAAAATTCAACTATTCTGCGCGGCGTTCGCCTTCGCGCTCTCCTGCGCCGCCATGCCAGGTTTCTCCCAATCGCTCGCTCAGGCGAATAATTCCTCGTGTCAAAGTTTCTGGGAGGGCCGCCATTATGTGAAAGTCATTCTCCCCAATTGGGATGTCCTGAATGGCTATCAATATTCGGATGGCGTAATTTGTATCTCGTGGACCAGGCGGGGCAATTGCGCATGCAAGAAGTTTTTTCATGCTGAAATAGGCGAAGATCTGGGCGGAGATCCAATCACGGTCAGGGTTCGCCCGTCGGGAGAATTCGGGGTGCACCGCTATCTATACAGGGACGGCACCGTTTGTCCCGATGCAAAGCCCAGAAAGGCCAACGGAGCCTGTCGTGTGGATGACCGGTGAATTCGGAATGGGCCATTTCCAATAGGGCGATTCGTCCAATTCCCGCATTATGAAGTCACCGGGCATCCAATTCCATCCGGGTGTCGGTCGAAGCTGGACTTGATGCCCGGACCAGTTCCCCGGCGCGGAAATCTCGTACCCCAAGGCCGTGGGTTCCGAAATGAGAAGGATCACGGCGATTCGGTGGTTCCCGCGGCGAAAGCCGGAGCGTGGCGCCATCCTCCCACGAAGATGGCTGGGCACCGGGCGGATCGCGAATTTCACGGATGAGGGCGGCGTTGAACCTGACCACGCGTCATGAGGACTTATTTGGTCGGTGAAGCGGGCAGGGCGTCATCTCCGGGAATTTGGATGGGCGTCACCACCGGGAAAGGGCGTCTTCGTCCGTGTCTTTGGCGGCCACCCAGGCGGAACCGTCGGCCGTCACCTCCTTCTTCCAGAAGGGCGCCCGGCTCTTGAGGTAGTCCATGAGGTATTCGGCGGCGGAGAAGGCGTCGGCCCGTCCCGCCGCCGCCGTGGCCACCATCATGATGTCCTCGCCCGGAGCCAACCGTCCGTGCCGGTGGATCACGAGGACATCGATCAGGGACCACCGATCCGCGGCCTCTCCGGCCATGGAGCCGATCTCCTTCGATGTCATTGCGGGATAGTGCTCGATTTCCATGTGTCGAAGGCCGCCGTCCACGTCGCGCACGATGCCGGTGAAGGTCACAACGGCTCCGGCGCCGGCGGCGCCGCGGGAAAAAGCCGCCGCCTCGGCGGCGAAGTCGAACGGATCCTCCTGGACGGCGACCCGCATCAGCCGCCCGTCATCGGCGGGAAAAACGCAACTTCGCTGGCTCCGTCCAAGGGCGCGTCGAAATCGGCCAGTTCCCGGTCCACGGCGACCCTGAGCGCGCGGGTGTCGGCGAAGGCCGCGGCGTAGCGTTCCTCCCGGGCCTTCAATTCCTCCACCAATTCGGCCACCGTCGCGGCGCCGGTCTCCACCTTTTCTCCCGCGAGTCCGACACGCTCGCGGACCCAGGCGAAATAAAGGACATCGATCATGCGTGCTCCCTCAGGAATGGCCCCGCCTTCCGGAAATAGCCGAATCCGGTGACGAGCGTCAGCGCCGCGGCGGCCCAAATCAAACCGATCCCCGCGAACCATCCGTACCAGGACACCTCGATGGAGAAATTCACCGAGTTCCAGTCCGGGGAGGTCAGCGCGGACAGATATTCGAAAGGCGGCATGGACTCGGATTGACCCAGATGCAACTGCTCCATACCGGTGCCGAGGAACAGCACCGCGATCGCCGCCATCTGAACGGTCGTTTTCCACTTGGCGAGATCCGTGACTTTGAGCCGCTTGGCGTCGTCGCCGAGGAATTCGCGCAGGCCGGACACGAATATCTCGCGGAAAATTATCGCGGTGGTCGGCAGGATCAGCCATGGATTCATGCCGGAATACCCTGTGATCACGAGCAAGGCGATGACCACCGTGATTTTATCCGCGATGGGATCGAGCATCGCGCCGAAGCGGGTTTCCTGCCCCCAGAGCCTGGCGAGGAAACCGTCGAACCAATCCGTGAGGGAGGCTCCGAGGAACAGCGCGAGCGCCAGCCAATCCGCCCAAGGCCGGTTGAAGTAGAGAAACATCAACGCCAAGCCGGGGGCGGCGAGCAGCCTGAGCGTGGTCAGGACGTTGGGAATCGTCCAAGTCATGGTCCATAACTAAACCGGAACGGGGCCGGAGGGAAGCCCGTTCGGCGCGGATGGCTCCCCGGCGCCCGAAATCCGCCATTCGCCCCGCTCGGAAAGCCCGGCGCGGAGATCACCCGCGCTCGTGGAAGTGGTTGTGGATCCTTTCGGCCAAGGCCTCCGAGATGCCGTCCACCGCCTTGAGATCGGGCAGGGCGGCGCGTGTCACGGCCTTGGCTGAGCCGAAATGCCGCAGAAGCGCCCGCTTCCGGGCGGAACCGATGTTCGCGATCTCGTCCAGTGGGTTTCTCATTTGGCTTTTGGCGCGCTTCGCCCGGTGGGTGCCGATGGCGAACCGATGAGCCTCGTCCCTCAGGCGCTGCACGAAGTAAAGCACGGGATCGTTGTGGCGCAGCGCGAATGGAGCCTCTCCCCGGCGGTGGAATTCCTCCTTGCCCGCGTCGCGGTCGACGCCTTTGGACACGCCCACCAAGGCCATGTCGTCAACCCCGATCTCCGACAGGGTATCCGCCGCGGCGGAGACCTGCCCCTGTCCGCCATCGATGATCAGAAGGTCGGGCCAACTGTCCGAGCGGCGGTCCGGATCCTCCTTCAGAAGCCGTTTGAAGCGCCGCGAGATCACCTCCTTCATCATGCCGAAGTCGTCCCCGGGAGCGATTTCTCCGCCCTTGATGTTGAACTTGCGGTAGCTCGATTTCAAAAACCCTTCCCGACCCGCCACGATCATCGCGCCCACGGCGTCGGCGCCCTGGATGTGCGAGTTGTCGTAGACCTCGATCCTCTCGGGCGGGGCGTCCAGGCCAAGCGCCTCGGCGAGGCCGTCCAGCAGCTTGGCCTGCGTCGCCGTTTCGCTCAGTTTCCGCGCGAGGCTTTCCCGGGCGTTGCGGATCGCGTTGACGACGATTTCCTTTTTTTCGCCCCTCTGGGGCGCGGCGATCTCCACCTTGCGTCCCGCGCGTTCGCCCAACGCTTCGGAGAGCAATTCGCGGTCTTCGATGTCGTGCGAAAGAAGCAGAAGCCTCGGAGCCTCGCGGCTTTCGTAGAATTGACCCACGAAGCCCTGCAGAACCTCCTCGGCCCCGGCGCCGGACCCGGTCTTGGGAAAATAGGCCCGGTCTCCCCAACTCTGCCCCGACCTGATGAAGAACATCTGCACGCAGGCTTGCCCGGCTTCCATGTGAAGCGCGATGACGTCCGCCTCGGCCACGCCCTTGGGATTGATACCCTGCGTCGATTGCACATGTGTCAGGGCCCGGATGCGGTCGCGCAGGGCGGCGGCCCGCTCGAATTCCATCGAGTCGGAGGCCGCCTGCATCTGTTCGGCCAGACGGGCCTGAACCTTGGTGGATTTTCCACTCAGAAATCGTTCGGCGTCCTTCACCAATCCGCCGTAGTCGGCCTCGGAGATATATCCGACGCAAGGCGCGCTGCAGCGTTTGATTTGGTAAAGCAGGCAGGGGCGTGTCCGGCTTTCGAAGGTCGCGTCGGAGCAGTTCCGCAGGAGAAACACCTTCTGCAATTGGTTCAGGGTCCGGTTGACCGCGCCCACGCTGGCGAAGGGACCGTAGTACGCCCCCTTTTCGCTTTTCGCCCCGCGGTGCTTTTTGATCTGGGGGTAGCCGTGGTCCTTGGCGACGAGGATGTTCGGGAACGACTTGTCGTCGCGCAGCAGCACGTTGTACCGGGGCTTGAGTTGTTTGATGAGGTTCTGCTCGAGGAGCAGGGCTTCGATTTCCGTCCGGGTCGTCAGGAACATCATCGACGCGGTTTCCGAGATCATCCTCCCGATCCGGGGGCTGTGCTGCGCAGATGGCTTTGCGTAGCTCGAGACGCGGGCCCTGAGATTGTGCGCCTTGCCGACGTAGAGGACGCGGCTTTCGGAATCGAGCATGCGGTACACGCCCGGAGACGCGTCCAGCGCGTTCAGGTAGGACGCGATTCGGGCGTGGCCCGTGGGAGGGGAATGGGGGTCGGTCATGGGGCCGGGGAGATTCCGCGATTTCGTGAATTGCTGCGAAATAACGGGGGTTTGCGCAAGGGCGAATCCATTGCCGGCCTCCATGTGGAGAAGTCCGTGGAAAAGCCTGGGGAAACTTGTGAATTCATGGATTTCTCCTTGTTGACCGGAGGTTCAGGACGCGCCGAGCGAAACCCGGCGGGGCTTCGGTTCGCGGATTTTGTTGAGCCAACGACCTCCTCCGCCCGATTCCGTTCCGGTCGGGCGGCGGAGGTTGTGAATCCCGGAGATGTGTTCGCGGGTCGGACAAGCCGCGCGGCCGCGGGTGGAGGAATTCCGCATTCGCCGGGTTCGGAGGTCTGCCGCACCGCGCGGGCTTCGGTGCCGGGGAACCGCGAGGCGCTAGGGGGTGGCCGGGGGGCTGGCGGTGAATGAGGGCTGGACGGGGAGCCGTCATTTAATCCCGCGTCGCTCGGTTTCGACAAGGGCTTGACGGTAGCTGTCGCCGACATGACGCGGGACGGAGCGGCGCGCGGGGAACCGGTCCCGGAAGAGTCGATATTCGGTCTGGCGGAGTTGTGGCGCGGTTGCCCCGCGCGTTCACGACGCGCGGCGCGGCGGGCACCGACTCACCTGAATCCCCTAAACCTGGTCGCGCGCCCGCGTTCACTTCAAAAGCGTGGGGATGACGCGGTTCCACCGGCGATTCGGCCGATGGAATCGCCGGAATCCAAATTCCGCGGACCCGTGTTGATCCACGGATCCGCGCCGGGGGTTTGGTCCGCGCCGTCGTCTGATTCCCTCCCGTCCGACTTTGCAAGAACCGCCAGTCCCACGCGGCGAGTCCCGGTTGCGCTTTGGCCTCCGGCGGCATCGTTCCGGCAATGGATGAATTCCGCCGCCACGCGGGCAAATCACCACCGGCGATCCCGATTCGTTCGCAACCCGGCCGACACCGCTCTCCGCTGCCCTCCGGTTCGCGCGCGGCGCCTTCAAACCAAGGAGGGATCGAAGCAGGATGAAGGATTCCGAAGGCTGGATACGCGACGGCGCGGCGTTTTCAGGAAAGCATGACGGGCAGGATTCGGCTGGACTCTTCCCCATCCATGAACCAATCCGGGTTGGTGCTTTTCATCAAGCTTGAAGGAACAGGTCATGGGACGGATTGTCCTCCTCGTCGCGACCGCGCTGTTTCTCGCCGGTTGCGAATCGCGAGCGCGCCCGTTCCAAAGTCCGCAGGAGGATGAAATCGCCATGGAGCGCTACCTGATATTCTCCGGCAACGTGGAAAACGCTGAATTCGGGGAGATCAAACATTGGGAAACCGCCCAGGGGCACGTCGCCACCTGCATGGCGGTTTATGACAGGGGACTCTTCCTCGGGGAATACCAGCGGAGGCATGTGTTCATGATCGGCCACGCCAAATGGGACTTTCACACCACCCCCCGCGTCACGTCTGTGGGCGGGAATCTCCATTGCGACAAATTGGAGACCCGCGGCCGTGTGATGATTCCGCACGTTTGGTGGCGAAGGACGCCCGCCCTCTTCCGGCCCCGGCGATCGGCGAAGAAAGTTCGGGCGACCGCTGGCGCAGCCGGATGATTCAATTCCGGAGCGGGTGGAATTTAACGACCCGGCGGCGATTGTTTGAAATTCCCGTCCGGTTCCGCCGCGGTTCGCGGTCATGGATGCCGCGCCGCCCGCGGCATCCGGATCAAGTCGGCTTCCGGCAGTCGCAGCCTTCGCCGCCGATCAGGAATTTGCCGCACTTGGCGCACTTCCTGGTCCGCCCGGTGAGGCCGCCGCCGGGAAGCTTAAGCCGTCCGAAAACGCCGAGCGCCATCATGAAGATCAGGAACAGGCTGACGATCTTCAGTATCATAGGCCGAACCGGGCGTGGTTCATGCGGTTTTCAACCGCGGCGATCGCGCCTCCCACGATTTGCGGTCCCCAGAGGCCGAACGGGCCATGCTTCGGTGCGAAATACCGGAACCGAACCTTGTCGCCGTAGAGATCCTTCATGGACGGAATCAGGTGACCGATGTCGTCGGCGAGACCCGCCTCGACCGCCTGCCGCCCCACGAACAATTCCCCACCGAAAACCGGAACATCGGCGAGTTTCCCGCCGCGGCTGGCCTTGACGTGGTCGATGAAGGCGGCGTGCACCTGCTCCTGCATGGCGCGGACACGCGCCTCTTCCTGTTCGGTCACGGGAAGAAAGGGATCCAGGACGCTCTTCGATTCCCCGGCGGCGTAGACCCGCCGCTCGATTCCGTGGCGGCCGATGAATTCGGTCGCTCCGAACGAGGATGTGAGCACGCCGATCGATCCGGCGATGCTGGACCGGTCCAGCCAAATGCGGTCGGCGGCGCAGGCGAGCCAGTAGCCGCCGGAGGTCGCCAGATCCTCGATGAAAGAGTGGACCGGCACTTTTTCTTTCTCGGCGTGGCGGCGGATGCGCGCCGCGATCATGGAGGACTGCACGGGAACCCCGCCGGGGCAGTTGATCACCAGCGCGACCGCGGTTGGTTTCCGTCCGAAGGCTTTCGCGATGACCGGGGCGAACGCCTCGTCGGAGAGGCTGCGCCGCCCGGGCGCGATGGTTCCCGCCAAGCGGATCACGGACACCGAGGCCCGGCGTTTCCGGAATGGGATGAAATTTTTCATTGCCCGCATATAGGAATTCCCCGCGCCCGCGGCAAGGTGGTTCGTCCCCGCGGATTCAGATCGTGACGCGCTTGCCGTCGTTCCGGGCGCTTTCGGCCATCGCGTGGATCACGCGCTCGTACTTGAGCGCCTCGGAGAACGGAATGCGCGCCTCCCGCCCTTCCGCGACCGCGCGCAGAAGTTCGGCGCCCTCGATCGTTTTGAGGTCGAGAAAGCCGATCTGGTGGCCCGGCGCGGGCACGAAATTGCCGTAGGGCGGATGGGCGCCGCCGGTCAGGATGGTGGTCATGCCCTGACGGGCCATCGGCCCTTCGTTCACGTAGACCCGAAGCTCGTTCATGCGCTCGCCGTGGAAGCTGATCTGGCCTTTGGTTCCGTGCACCTCGATATCCACCCGGTTCTTCCTGCCCCAGGCGCAGCGCGACGTTGTGATCAGTCCCCGCGCTCCGTTCGGGAACCGCAGGACCGCGGTGGCGGCGTCCTCGTTTTCGACCGCGGCGCGTCCGGACCCGTCGGCGAGGGCGCGGGTCGGATAGACGGTCTGCATGTCGGCGATGAGGCTTTCGATCGGGCCGACCAGCTCGTGGATCATCGACACCGAATGGCACGCCATGTCGCCGAGCGCCCCGAGGCCCGCGTCCCGGACGCGGGCCCTCCACGTCCACGGCAGGTCGGGGTCGGCCTGGTAGTCTTCGTCGAAGTAGCCGCGGACATGGATGACCTCGCCGATGTGCCCTTCGGCGATCAACTCCTTCGCGTGAAGAAGCGCGGGGTTGTAGAGGTAGTTGTACCCGACGAGCGTGACCTTGCCCGCCGCCTTTGCGGCGGCCTCCATCGCCTCCGCATCCTCCAGCGTGAGCGCCATCGGTTTCTCGCACCAGACGTGCTTGCAGTTCTCCAGGGCCGCGATGGCGATTTCGGCGTGAAGCATGTTGGGAGTGGCGACCGAGACGACCTCCACCAAGGGGTGTTCGACCAAGCGGCGCCAATCGTCGAAAGCCTCTTCGAAGCCGTACTGGTCGCGGAATTTCTCGGCGTTCGCCATGGGAGTGTCGCAGAGCGCGACGAGGCGGCAGTCGGGGACATCCCCCATGATGGCCCGGGCCGAGCGGTAGGCCATGGCGTGGGCCTTGCCCATGAAGCCCGTTCCGATGAGTCCAATCCCGATCGCCATGTCGCGCTCCTCCCCCGATCCGACCTTCCCGGTATAGCCTTCCGGTTCCCGGTGGAAGCCCGTCCCGGCGGACCCGCCGACGGATTTCGGCCCGGCCGGGCTCGCGGGGGAACCGCGCGGCCATCGCGGAAGGCGTCGCCGGCCCGGACCGCGCCGGAGATTGGGACGCGCTTCGCGGGTCGATTGGATGGATCGAGGCTTGGAGTCCCGACCCCGGTGGACCAAGAAGGACCGCCGGGGCCGGGCGGGGAGGCACGGGTAGGGGGGGCACCTCCCCGAGCACTACCTACACGAAAATGCCGCCGATTGTCAAGACCCTGGACGCGTTAATTTCGCAGCTGGTCCGCCGGGCCGTGAGCCGCGGCCCCGAGCGCGCCTCGTCGGATCGGGACGTCAGGAACCGGGCGCATTTGAAGAATCCTGTGCGGCGACGCGCTCCGTTCGGGTGGCCGGGATGGAGCGCGGCGTGGCTCCGCCGGATCCCGGTTCCCCCGGAAGAAGGATGATCGACCGGAGTGGAAGCGGTGCCGGGAATTCGCCGGGCGCCCGGCGGATGCGACGACCAACGCGGATCTTCCCCGGGCGGGATGCCCGCGTCGCGGGGCTTCGATACCCGGCCTGTCGAACCGGGCGATTTCTTGTCCGCTCTAGCGCCGGGCGGGTCGCGGAACGGGTGGCGTCGGGTGGCGGGATCCCCGCCGCCGCCTTCCCCTGCGACGTGTCCGGTGGCTCACCGCGGAAACGGCGGCGCCCGTCTTCGGGGGATTCCGGCCGTGTCTTCCGATACCCGCCCGGCGAACCGTGCGGTTTTGGTGTCGCGGAGGGCCGGGAATTGGCGCGCGTCGCGATCGGGAGCCGGGCGGATTGACGCCGCCCGCGGGCGCGTCCTTCCGCGTTTCCGGTGGATTCGCTCGGGTCCGCCCCCTAATGTCCACGGGGATGCCCCACGGGAGAAGCATGCCATGAGCGACGGAGACTCGGTCGAATCCCCGCCCAAAGCGGAACCGGCCCCGCTCCATGAAGAGATAGCGTACGGGCCGCCGGGCGGCGCCGGACACCGGGTCCGCGCGGCCGATGGTGTCGGGATCCGGGTCGGATTTTGGCGATCGGGTCTCCGGGGGACCGTTTTGATCCTGCCGGGGCGGGGGGAATACGCCGAAAAATACGGCCGCGCCGCCGCCCGTCTCGCCGCCCGCGAATACTCCGTGGCGGTGATCGACTGGCGGGGCCATGGTCTGTCCGACAGGGTGGGCGGCCATCCCACGGCCACGCACGTCCAAGCCTTCCGCGACTACCTTTGGGATGTAAAGGCGGTTGTCGACTTTCTGGATTCGTCCGCCGCTCCGCGGCCGCTTCACCTTCTCGCCCACTCCATGGGCGGGACGGTCGGATTGCGCGCGTTGATCGAGGGGTTGGACGCGGCGAGCGTGGTGTTCGTCTCGCCCCTGTGGGGATACAACCTGTCCGGGGCGGCCCTGACGGCGGCGCGGATCGTCACCGGGGTGGTCCGCGTGTTCGGCGCGCTCGAAACCCCCGTCCTGAAAGGCGCGCGATCCCGCGCGGAATCGGTCGCGTTCAGAAAGAACGTCGTGACCAGCCACGAACCAATGTTCCGCTGGCTGCGGGACCAAACACACACGCATCCCGAACTCGGACGGACGGCGCCCACGGCCCGTTGGGTGTCCGAAGCCCTCGCGGAATGCCGCGCCTTGGAAAGCCTCCCCTCGCCCGACACTCCTTGTCTGGCGATCATCGGATCGGAGGAGACCGTGGTCCGCCCCGAAGCGGTCCGCGACCGCGTGAACCGCTGGAGCGGCGGAAGGCTGCACGTCATTCCGGGCTGTCGGCACGAGCCGCTGATGGAAGCCCCGGCCATCCGCGAAAGGGCTTTCGAAGAGACCGTGAGGCACTTCGATCGAAACGGGTGAGCGCCCGCGGAAGGGGCGCGTCCGTAAAACCCGGCGCGGAATTCGGTGCGGCTGGCGGCTGATCGACCTTTTTGAAGGGCGCCCCCTCCCACCGACGCCGATTCGAACCCGCCGTGGCGGATCCGGTTGGCTTGAGGGCGGTCAAGGTCCTGCCGGACCCGTGATCCACCCACGCGGAGCGGAATCTTGCCCGTCGACATTCGAATTCGGAGATTTCGCTCGGATTTCGTTTCCGGGATTCACCGGGAACCGACATCCGATTCACACTTCGAAATAGAGATTTTCGGTTCGGCCTCCATCAATCCTTCGGGGGACATGGTGGACACCTTCGGGGTCGTCCCGCGCGAAGCGAATCGGGTTGAGGACGGCCTTGGCGGTCGGTCGCGGATTCCGGATTCCGGATTGCCGTCGGGGGATGAACCCGCGACCCGCTCCATCCCCGCGTTTCCGCCGCTCCGGGGCCTCGCGGGTCGGAGGCGCTCGGAGTGGATGATTCGCCCGCCCCGAATCGAGCCTCCGCGGCTGGCTCGGGATGGATATTCGACCGTCGGGCCGCGGATCTCGCGATTCGGATGGGAAATTCGTATCGTGCGGCCCGAACGTCCATATTTCAAGGCGAAAATGCGCTTGCGCGGACCTTGGGAATCGTGCGATGACACTTCCGTGCCGAGCGTGTCGCGAAGCACTCACGTGGGCGACCGGCGACGAGGATACTGGATTCCGCGCCTAATCACTTGGTGCGTCTGGTTGTTCGATGTCGCCCGAGTCCGAACCATTGATACGGCGAGCGACTCCGCACGCCGACATGGTGGTCGATATGCACGACGGTTTCCTTCCCACCCCCATCCTCCGCCCACTTCTTGGCACCGCCACACGCGGGCGTGGTTCCCTTGGCATGACCGCGGGCGCCGCCGCGGCGCTCGGAGCGCTGGCCGGGTGTGGAGGAGGAGAAACCACCGCATCGACTGTCACAGGCACCGCGAACACCGCCCCGGTGGCTTCGGCGGCCGTCGGAACCATCACCGGGGAGGCTGGTTCCCCGATCATCCCAATCGATCTCGAGAAAGGCTATTTCACCGACGCGGATGGTGATTCGCTTTCCTTCACCGTGGCGGGTCTGGAGGGAACCGGCCTGATCTTTGACGGCGGGAGCCGGATCTCGGGGACGGTCGAAAGCACGGATTCCATCCAATTCACGGTCACCGCCTACGACGAGGAAGGCGAGGCCGCGTCGCGGGATTTCAATCTGATGCCTGGAACACTCGCGCAGGGGAACGAAGGCGACGAAGGGGACGAGGGTGACGAAGGGAACGATGGCGACGAGGGCGACAAAGGGAACGAGGGTGACGAGGGCGACGAAGGGAACGAGGGTGACGAAGGGAACGATGGTGACGATGGTGACGAAGGCGACGAGGGTGACGAAGGCGGCGATGGAGACGAGGGTGACGAAAGCGACGATGGGGACGAAAGCGACGAGGGTGACGATGGCGACGAAGGCGACGATGGGGACGAGGGTGACGAGGGTGACGAAAGCGACGAGGGTGACGAAGGGGACGATGGTGACGAAGGCTACGATGGGGACGAAGGAAGCGAGGCAAATCTCTGGAATGACTTTGAAAGCGATTCGGGCATCGAAGTGGTGGTGTATCCTTCCGCGGGCAGCGATTTTGACTTGATTTAGCGCCGGTTTACGCCCGATCCAGAGGTTCGGCGCGGATTTCATGATCGAGGCTGGGCCCCGGCAAAATTGGGAGATATCTCATGTGTTCAGGGAGTCGCGGGTCGGCGGGGGACGATGGGCCAATGGAAACCGACAACATCATCAACGACACCTTCAGTCGGGAATGCTACTTCCCGACAATGGTGTTCAAGGTTGTTTGCTCCGATTTCGAAGAGCTCAACGCCCACCTGCTGAAACTGATTTATGCGGAGCGCGAGCGGGACCGGCGGGGCATCGAACGCTCGAATTTCCGCAAACTCGGAGGCTGGCACAGCCATAACAAATTGCACAAGGACGCGGCTTTCGGGCCGCTCACCGATCGAGTGAATCAAGCTGGGCGGAGGATTTCCCGCAAACTTGGCTACGACCCCGAAAAACATCTGAAAATCGGCACGATGTGGGCGATCATCAATCCACCGGGAAGTTCGAACAAAGCACACATACACCCCGGATCACAGTGGAGTGGCGTCTACTATGTGAATGCTCCGGAAAACGCGGGAGACATCGAATTCACCGACCCGCGCACGTCGCATTTGATGAATCAACCCGGTTTTGGGCCCGGGAAAAAGGTGAAGGAGTGCTGGACCAAAGTGAAACATTCGCCAAAGGCGGGCAAGATGCTGATATTTCCGGCTTGGCTCTATCACAGCGTGGAACCCAACCTGTCGGAGAAGGTCGATCGGGATGGAGAGCGCGTGATCATCAGCTTCAATCTTTCGCAAACGCGTCGATGATTCCGGAAATTCCGTGACGGGGATATCGCAATGGCCGGGAGGCCGTGGCTTGTTGACGTTCGATTCCAGTGGTTCGGCGCCGATATCGTGATTTTGGAGATTCCCAAGGGAATCGACATCCGGTCCGGCCTTCAAAAGCGGTGGTTCGAATGAACGGGATCCGACACGGGACCACGGATCGCGGGTGGGCGGGGATCGATCCCTCGCTTCCCCGCGGGGAAGGGGACGGTGGAAGAACGGCCAAGGACAACCGACTGTTCCCGGGTTGCTCCCGTGGGTCATTCGCGCCGATTGCCCATGGCGGGATCTTCCGGGAGATTCGGGAAGTGGAACACCGCCCGGCGTTGGTTCCGCGGATGGGCCGGGAAGGGCGTTTTCTCCCGTGTTTCCAGAGCGTTGCGCGGTGAGACCGCTTACATGCGCGTGATG
>JANQKA010000561.1 GCA_028281405.1 Hasllibacter sp.
GACCGCCCGGCGGCGTCCGGGACAACCGCATTGCCGACCCCTGGTCGGCATTGTAAGTTTCCGTGTTGGCGCAAGCAATCCCCAAGAATTGTCATCAAAGTTTGGAGGACGAAGCAATGACTCCACTTCGGTTCGACGTCGACTGGCGGTCTTGGGATGATCCGGACCCGCTGATCGCCCGGACAACCACCAACCTCAAAATCATGCTCGAGGGAATATGCGTGACGAGAAACGCCGACACCTGGTCGGAAACCACCAGTGACGGGGTACTCGTCTCCGCCCACCCGTTGGCCGCTTGGCTGGCCTCGTCTTGGTGGCGACTCCACCACGAGGTCGTGCCTTGCCTTCAGGAAGCGACCCCTCCGGTGGACTGGCGCCTTCGACATGAAATGGCCGCGGCCAACCACGGTTACGTATGGCCGTTGTTGATGTTCACCACCGACCGGAGGGTCATGAACGTTCAAGCGAAGCCGTTCCCCGCCAACACGGAACGGTCGTTCCGCTACCTGACCGGTCTTCCGGCGCCGGCCGCGATCCCCGTTCCGGCGTTCACGGAAGCCTGCCGAAATTTCATCGAGGCGGTCCTTGCCAGATTGGACGCGGCGGGACACACCGACTCCGACCTGAAGCATCATTGGGAGACCATCGTCGCCGAACTGAAAGATCCCTTGGAGACGCGCAAGCGCCGGGTTGAGGCGCAATTCGGTTTCGACCCTGAGGAATGTCCTCCAAAGCTGCTCTCCGAACTGATGGACGTCGAAGCCGACAAAGGCGAGGACGTCATCGCCGAACTCGCCGCGGTCCGATCGTTGAGGAATGGCGGCGGAGCGCTCCCGATTCGGGAGCTCTTCGAATTGCCGGGGGTGGTTTTGGAACCCGAATTGCCGGAGTTGCCGGCCCCGTCTCCGGAACTCTCCCCGTCCCTTCGGGCAAGGTTGGACGCGGCCGCCCTGCGCCGGGTGGTTGGCGCCGGGGACGGACACTTGAAGGATTCGGTCCTCGTCGAGATGCTCGGCGTCGACGCGCGGACCCTTGACGGCGCCCATGTGAACGACCGTCGTCCGGCGGCCATCGCCGGTCGGATCGACGAAAACCGCGTCCGCTTCGTGGCGAGGAAACGCCATCCCTCCGCCCGCCGCTTCGAATTGGCGCGGTTGATCGGAGGTTGCCTCGACACCATCTTCCGGGACGGGAATCAATGGCTCGCGTCAACCGACGCCGCGACGGCGCGGCAGAAATACCAACGCGCGTTCGCGGCCGAGTTTCTCTGTCCATTCGATTCCCTGGCGGCGTTCATGGATGGGGACCATTCCGAGGCGGCCATCGAAGACGCCGCGGTCGAATTCGGAGTCGGAGAAAGGACGGTGTCCGCTCAACTCGCCACGGTTCCCATTCCCGACCCTCCGATATTCGACTACGATCATTCCTCCCCCATGGCCGCCTGATCCGGCGGGACAACGCGATTGACCGTCCGGGCGGAGGACCGCGCGGAGCCATTCCGACGCGCTTCCCCAAACGCTCACATACTTGACCGGATCGTGTTCGCGGGGAAGTCAACAAGAGGAAACCAGCGATTGGGAAGTCGCGTTTCAAGGACGAACAATAGGCCGCGGTCGTGGCGGAACATGCCGCGGGAGCGCCCGTCGGCGGCTCCGCGGCCCGGGAAGAGGCCAAAGTGAGAACATTGTCCGCTCGAGAATGCTACAATTTGGGGACGGGTCAATTCCCGTCCGTTTCGGACGCGGGCCGCGGCGCAGCGCGGCGAAGACCAGGCCTGGTCGACCGACCGGGGTCCATGGAATTTCGAAAAGCGCGGGACTCCTCCGTTCGGGGCCGAATCTACGGCCAATCCACTTCGGGATGATTGGCCGGCCGGCGGCGCCCCATTCCGCCGTCCGGCCCGGCCGCGGCCCGCTTCGGGTCACGCAGGCGGCGGCGTCCCGCCCTTACACACTCCGTCCGCGGTTGAAGCCCCCGCCGCCCAAGGCTAAACCCGCGTCCGCCATCCCAAGGAGGATTCCATGTCCGACGACACGCCAAGCTACGGCTTCGACACGCTCCAGATTCACGCCGGTTCCCGTCCCGACCCGGCCACCGGAGCGCGCCAGACCCCGATCTACCAGTCGACCGCCTTCGTGTTCCGCGACGCCGAGCACGCGGCCGCGCTCTTCAACCTCCAGGAGGTCGGCTTCATCTACTCGCGCCTGACCAACCCCACCGTGGCGGTCCTGCAGAAGCGGATCGCGGCGCTCGAAGGGGGAGTAGGCGCGGTGTGCTGCTCGTCGGGCCACGCGGCACAGATCATGTCGCTCTTTCCGCTCATGCAACCGGGGCGGAATCTCGTCGTCTCCACCCGTCTCTACGGCGGCACGGTCACCCAGTTCAGCCAAACCATCAAACGCTTCGGCTGGACCGCGAAATTCGTCGACTTCGACGACACCGACGCGGTGAAGGCGGCGATCGACGAGGACACCCGCGCGATCTTCTGTGAATCCATCGCCAACCCCGGCGGCTACATCACCGACCTTCCGGTGATCGGGCGGATCGCCGACGACGCCGGACTGCCGCTGATCGTGGACAACACCTCGGCCACCCCGTACCTTTGCCGTCCCTTCGAGCACGGCGCGACGCTGGTCGTCCACTCCACCACGAAATACCTGACGGGCACGGGCACCGTCACCGGAGGCGCCGTCGTCGATTCGGGCAAATTCGATTGGGCCGCATCCGGCAAATTCCCATCCCTGTCGGAGCCGGAGCCCGCCTACCACGGCCTGCGCTTCGCCGAAACCTTCGGGCCGCTCGCCTTCACCTTTCACGGCGTCGCCGTTGGACTGCGCGACCTCGGCATGACGATGAATCCCCAGGGCGCCCACTACACGCTGCTGGGAATCGAAACGCTTTCGCTCAGAATGCGGCGCCACGTGGACAACGCCGTCAAGATCGCGAATTGGCTGGAGCGGGACGACAGGGTCGAATACGTGACCTACGCGGGCCTTGAAAGCTCGCCCTATTTCGGCCGGATCGAAACCGTCTGTCCGCGCGGCGCCGGCGCGCTGTTCACATTCGCGCTGAAGGGCGGCTACGACGCCTGCGTCAAACTCGTCGACTCGCTGGAGCTGTTCAGCCATGTCGCCAACCTGGGAGACGCGCGGTCCCTCATAATTCACTCGGCCTCCACCACGCACCGCCAACTCACGGCGGAGCAGCAGCGCGCCGCCGGAGCCGCGCAGGAAGTGGTGCGCGTGTCGATCGGAATAGAGGACGCCGACGATTTGATCGCCGACCTCGACCAGGCGCTATCCAAAGCCTCGTCGTAAAGGGTTCGGAGAGCGGAAACCGGGAGCTCGCCTTCGGCGGGCTCCACCGCCCACTCCCACGACGAACGCGGCGGGTTCCGGACGTCGTCCCCCGGACGGGGCCGCCGGATCCCGCCCGTCCCCGCTTCGACGGCTCGGCCGCGTCCAAGCGCGGGCGGATGTGGGACGCCGGCCTTGGGGGATCGAACCCGGGGCGCGACGCTCCCCCGCGAAGGTGGAAGCCGAGGTGCCTCGCCCACCCGCGGGCCTCCACACCGCTCCGTGGCCTCCCAACCCGCGGATTCGTCGGCATCCGCGCCTATTCCCGCCCGGTTGGAATCCCGTGCGGCGGACTCTCAACCGCGGAACCGCCGCACGGCACGCCGGAATTTCGTCCCGTAAAAAACGGCGGCGAAACCGCCCCCGCGAATCGCCGGAAGCTCGACCGGCGGCTTCCCACCCGGCGCGGAGACGGAATCTCCGCCAACCGAACCGCCCCCGGGCCAAATTCCGGCGCCTCCGCCACACCGGACGCGGCGCGGTTCACGCGGCGTTTCCGCGATTCGAAATTCCCCGGGACACCGGCCTTCCGAGGGCCGCGGAATGCCCGGACAACGCCGCCAAATACCACGCCGCACCGCTTCCGCGGGGCGCCGCCGCCTACTT
>JANQKA010000568.1 GCA_028281405.1 Hasllibacter sp.
CTCCATCGTGGAGTGGCTGCCGGACTGGGAGGAAAAGCGCGGATTTCCGCTCCGCCCGAAGGAGAATTCATTTGGTCTCCCGTCTCTAAATCCCGTGCATTGGCGGTAATAAACCCAAAACATCTCATTTGGGTTCATTTTGGTGAATTCAACCTCAAATTCATTTTGGAATGCTTCCGTCTTTCTATTTGATCCTGATTTCTTTTGGGCTTCATTCGGTTTCATCATTCGAATCCGGGATCTCCCGAAAGAATCCAACTCGCCAACAGCGAACCGCATATTGAGCTCATACCCCATTGCCCCGACACGAATGTCCTCGTACGGCGGGTTCCGATCCATTGCCCTTCCAGCCATCGTTTCCTCAGTCCGCAGTTCACTCATTTCCGAATGCTTCGGCCAAAATTTTATCGCAGGTCGCAATAGCGCCGCGACAGCATCCAGAATGGCAGTTTTTCCGGCGCCATTCCGGCCGATCATCACCGTCATCTTTGACCCGAAGTCAATCGATAGCCGGCGGATGCGCCGGAAGTCGGTAATTTCCACACGATGAACCTTCATTGTTCTTCCCTCATTTGCGCTTCGGTGCGGCGTCTGACGCGCCGTGTTTCACCGAGGTCAACACATCCCGTTGCCATCGACGGATTTCAGGGGCGGCGCACCCGCTTAGGGACCGCCGTTTCAGTCTTGCGTTCCCGCCGGCACGACCGACGCCAACCCGCGAACACCATCGCCGGCGTTCTTCCGATTTGTGGCGTTTCCCAAAATCCATCAGTCTCATGCCTACATGTCTGTTCCCGGCGCATCGCCGCGCCAAAAGCCCCTTAGGGTCACTCAGGGTGGCATCTAGCGATTCGTGGTGGTTTCCGCAAGTGCAAACAACCCCAACCCCAATGGAGACCATGCATCCTCCTCCGCGGTCCCGCTGCGGGCGATGCGAAATTGTCCGAACATCAATAAAACAAGCGGTTGTTCACGAATTCCGTGTGACCGATGGGTGATCTCGCGGAGAATCGAACTCCTCCCGGCGCCCTCGGCGCCAACCATAGTCGACGAATCGAGCATTCGTGAACGGATCCTCGTCTCGATGCGGTATCGGTGCGGGTGTCAGTAGAGCGTCGGCGGCTTTTACGGAATCGGTGGCTCTGCCGCGTGGTGAACATCTCGAATCATCGGAGGAGGCCTGACATGCCTAAATTCTGACATTCCCCCTAATTTACCCGCATTCGCAACCGGACAACGTTCTCTTTTTGGACACAGCCCGGGCCGCGGGCACCAGGAAGGAACTCGGCCCACAGGCAATCGGTGGTCCCGCGGCGGGTTGACCCCAACTACACCGTCGTGCAGAACGACGCGCCCGGCAAATTGGTCGATCTCGTGCCGCTCTCCAGCCAGACGACGAACCGAGGCGGTCGAAGCGCTGATCGAAGGCGTCTCGATCGAAGCATTCTTCGCGGATAAGGCGTAAGACGCCGAATGACTGGTGGACAAGTTCCTCGAGCTGAATCTCGAGATGTAGGTGGTGATACCCTCCTGGTCCAACCGTAAAACACGGAGGGACTACGATCTCGAGATGCACAAAACGTGTCGCTCGTCGAGAGTTTCATCGGGAAGGCCAAGAATAAAGGGGAATCGCCACGAGATCCGACAAGATCGACGGCAGCTACGCGGCCCGCTTGTACTTCGTGGGGATGCTGAAAGCCTTGAAATGAATGTCCACAAGCCCTGGTCAAAATCCGACAATGATGCGCGTCGCCTTAAATTTCGACACAAGCCCCCATATCCTCATTTGTTACAAGTCAATTGCATGACGGACATATGAGCTCAATTCCTTTTTAATGGCATCAAAATATAATTGTTTCGCGATGACATAGCGATTCAAGTCGCTTCGAAATTCTCCATAAAAAATTGTCCACGCTTCCGATTGGGGAGCGGGAGGATCCTTTTCATCAAAATACTTTCGCAATCCGCCGATCGCCTCGTAAAGGTCGGCGGTTTCGTCGGCCGCTTCGGGAATGGAATAAGTTATCGCCTCTATCGAGTGAATATATGACAGGGCGGCGGCACCGTATTCGGATCCTGCGTTGGGAGGCGGCGTTCCATAGAGGATATCGTCAATTTGCCTGAGTTGGAATTCAAAACCCTCCTGCGCTTGGTTCAACTCGACCCATTCTTGGATCAAGAGATCCTGCATGGATGCGCGAAAATCCCACCACCCCGCCAAAAACACGCCAAGTAAGGCGATGGCGATACCGGGAATCTGGATGAGAATGAAAATTCGCCCCACTCTCCGGGCGAGGCCATTCCATCCGGTCGGGAAGCTCGAAGAACTGTTCATTTTTCCACCTCCACTTCCATGTTTGTTCTCGTTCCCGTACGGTCATGCGTTTTACGCAGTAAGTCGCACGTTCTTTGGAAGTCATCCTCCGCTCTCGAGAGAGAGAATAACAAAACCTCCGTTAGTTTTTTGACCTCTTGGTTGCATGCGTTGCTCAGCTCAGGTGATCTGCTGTTGAATACTTCAATCTCGGATTCATCCGCGAATGCCATCGCGTCAAACCGCGTCGCCGCGAGAAGAGCCAATACCGAACATACCACCAAAGGTACAACGGACCTATCATACATCTCTATGTATCCAGGCGAACTGACCTTGATCTTCAGGCGAAAGTCTTTCGATTCAATATCCTCGAACACCGCCTGTGTCAAGCCCAACACATTTGCATCTCTTTCATTTCTAGCGAGAATACCGACATTCTCCGCAACCATGGTCACAAGGGCGCTCAATACGCTGCCGTCAAATGGAGAAAATTCTCTTTTGGTTGTGCGTATGCATGAAACATACTCGCACCCAAGCGCGTAATCGTCGTAGCATAGATTGAATACACGACGTTTGATGGCCGAATCTTTGATTTCCGCCAATCCAGTCGGAACTTTCGCGAGATCAACGACCGATTTTGGTAGGTCTGCCATCCTAACTTCTTTGAAATGGTCAAAGGAACGGCCATCGAACTCATATCCATGGAACCTGCCCTCACCTGGGATCTTGACCGGAGCCATTCCTAGCGGGAGCAGTTCGGCCACGATGGCCTTGCCGAATTGAGAGGGATTCGGTATGACGACAACATCTCCCGCATTCATACCATGAAAGTATGAGCGAACGATGCCGATAATCCGCGAGTGCCACGAATGTTTCGGTGTGAATCGATAGTCATCCAAATTCTCGGAAGGCCTGCCTTTCCGTTTTCCGGGACCAGTCCTCAGCCACTCGCTGATCGCGCGCGCTCGCTTAATCTTCGCCTCGGCGTCTTGGTCGCCGGCGAAACCTCCTCGAAGATCAATGTCCAGCATCGGCAAGTCGGGACCAATCGCCCGCTTCCGCGAAACCTGCTCGAACATGTGCCCTTTCTGCCCGGCGCGGGCCAGAAACACGCGGGACTCGTGCGAGATGATTTTCGTGTTTAGGTCCAA
The DNA here is from genome assembly GCA_028281405.1 of Hasllibacter sp. Lineage (GTDB taxonomy): Bacteria > Pseudomonadota > Alphaproteobacteria > Rhodobacterales > Rhodobacteraceae > JANQKA01. Next base: position 3,466 of record JANQKA010000568.1, read on the forward strand.
GCGGAAACGGGTCAACGGTCATCTCCTGATCGGTATTGGCCCAGACCCGCCTGTCGGCGTGGATTTTGGCGACGGTGGTCACAATCCGGGAAGAGACGCCTTGGCCCGGCGTCGAGCGAAATCGGCGTCTCGTGAGGTCGCGCCGCAGGCGTGTCAAGCCCAACCTTTCGAGAAACGATACCCGCTTGGGGCTTGAACTCCAGGTTGATGTTGTCTTTGGCGCCTCCGGACCCCGCGCACGAATCATCGACTTCTGCATCATTGCTGATGAACCCGTGGTTCCGATCCGACTGGTGCCCACATGGCGTGGGAACCTTCCTCGAGGTGCGTCCCGGGATGGTCGCCGAAGCTGGGATCCGGGTCGTCGCCCGGCGAATTTTGCCTGCAATGGCCAACCACCGCCAAGCAGCAGGGTGTCCGCGCCCGCTGCAGACAAGGCGACCATCGGTCTCCTCGTGGGAAGGTGGCCAAGTTTCTCGATTCACGGCGTATGGCAACTTGATTTCCCGGCTTCGACTACATGCGGACACGAGTATGGGGGCGGGAACGCGGCGGCGCAAGCGGATTTTTCGGGGGATCGGTTTCGATGTCCGAGGGCATTGGCTTGCGGCCACAGTCGCGTGTCTTGCCCTCCCACGGCGCTTCTCGGCGCCTTGTTCTCTGGCCAAGCGTCTGTCTTGAAGGACCGCGCCGGTGCTGCGGCATCGGTTTGGGTCCGTTGTGAATTGCGCTTTCTCATGATGGGCGCGGGGTCGCCCCGCCTGGTCCGCTCGATTTCACCGGCCGGCGCTCCCCTGCTTGCGGGGATCACGCGCGCCCGATTGTCACCACTGTGCGGGTGCTCCCCGAGGAGCGGGGCCGCCCCAATTCCCTCACCAACCCCGCCAACGTCGAACGCCTCGTCCGAGTTGATCTTGGCGAACGACCCGCCCTCGAAGCGCGGTGCGGTGGTCTCGGGTGACCCGCCCGGTTTGGGAGTCCACCGGCTCCGCTTCGGAGACGGGTGGTCGAACTTTCCTACTCGACGACCGGATAGAATGGCTTTCCCCATTTTTTCGAGGGGTTGTCCATCATGATGTCGATGAACATCGGAATCAGGAATCCCAGGATGGCCGCCCCGTCCCGCACCTGATCCCGGTTGACGCGGCTGTTCCACGTCGAGCCGCCGTGGACGAGCTGGTTCCGCAGAACATAAAGGCGTTCGAACACGAATTTCAGGACATTCGCGGTGTCGCCTTTCTCGAACGCCTTCTTGAATTTCTTG
>JANQKA010000601.1 GCA_028281405.1 Hasllibacter sp.
GGGGGGGGGGGCGGGGAGGATCATGTGCGCGTCGCTCTTGGTCGTCCAGATCGTTTGGCGTCTCGACCGCCGGGTTCAAAGGTGCCCTCACTGAAAGCCGCGGAAGCATCTTGGCGCGGGGCGTCCGCCCCGCGTCGACCGCGGACAGTGTGGGTGACTTCTTCACTCGCCCGTTACTTGGCCCATTTGCTCACATCCGCCACCGATCCGCAAACATGTTTATTCTCTTGAAAACAAGGGATTCCGGCCCCGCCGCAAAAAAAATCGGTGGTGAAACAGGGTGATTCGCGGGCCGCCCGACACGGTGAACAGCGCGCCCGGATGCAGCGATTCGGCGCCGCGAATCGGTGCCGTGGCCCGGGGATGCGCATGGTTCGAGCCACCCCTTCCCGCCCCAAGACCGGAAACACTCCATTTGCCGGACGGCACGCCGGGGCGCCTCCGCCATCGAAGGCGGGGGGCGCGGCGTCGCGCCGACCAGGGCCTGTTCACATCCATTTCAAGATTTCCAGTGTCCCCGCGAGGTGCCGACTGGCCTCGCGGCCGCTGTCGGTCTTGTCGCATCTCGTCGAGATCCCCATTTTTCCATGACCTTACCGAAGAATTTCCCGACCCGGCGACGCAATTCGCAGTACATCTCGACATCGTGGTCCCTCCGAATCCTGCGGTTGGATCCGGAGGGTGTCACCTACTTCATCCCGGGATTCAGCTTGAGGAGTTGCCCACCACCCTGTCGGGGTCGCACGACTTCTCCGCGATGAACACTTCGAACGGGACGCCTCCGATCAGCGCTCTGACCGCCTCGGCCCGTGCGCTTGGCCGGGGAGTGGCGAAATCGACCAATTTGCCGGTCGCGGCGGCCGGCGCGACGGTTTTGGTGGTCAAACCGCCGCGGGACCGACCGATGGCCTGTGGGCCGAGGTCGGTCCCGACGTGCGCGGCCTTCTGGGCGGCACGGCGGGTCGCGCCGTCTGCCATCACGCGTCCGAAGGAGGTTTCCCCGCGCAACATCCTGAAAATACGGGCGAATCACAATTCTTGGCGCATCCACGGAACCGCCGGTTGACCGAGTCGCACTTCCCGAAGCATCGGGAATATCCCGCCACGGAACACCGGTGCGAATGACCCAAGGGACGGCCTAAAGGAACAATCGGTTGCCCTCGACCGTCCCGCAGCCGTCCCCTTCCTTGCCGGAAAGCACGGGAGCACTCTCCGCCCAGCCCCGCTCAGATAAGGTGGCTGATCAAAAATCTTGTCGTTTTCATCGGATCCTTCGTTTTTGAAGGGTGAATCGGATGTCAACGGCCCCGTGACCCCCTAAAATGAAAATATCTCGCAAATCGTCGAAATAGAATATCAACAGGCCCCGGTCTCCAGTTCGTGATGGCTCAGGCGACAGGATTGACGCCTGAGCCAGATTTTCAGCGCGATCCGGCGTCAGATCGCGGTGTTTCCGGAGTCATCATTGACTGCGGCCATCAGGAGCACCATCCTGATCACTTCCCAAAACCTCATGGGCTTGCCCTTTGCCAAGTGGAGCTCTGCCGACCGAAGCGGGCCGAGCTGCGTGGTTGATTGGAATACTTCATCCATCCGCCCGCGCGGAGGACGTCGATACTCGCCCGTCACATGGGTAGAATTTCACAAAAACCGCGGCGCCGCAAACACTTTTTTTGCTTGAAAACAAGGGATTCCGGCCCCGCCGCAAAAAAAATTCGACTGTGAAACAGGGCGATTCGCGCGCCGCCCGACGCGGTGATTCGCGCTCCCGGACGCCGCGAAACGGTGCCGTGACCCGAGGATGTGAATGGTTCGAACCGCCCCTTACCCGTCACCATGACCGGAAACACTCCTTCCGCAGGCCGACCCGCCGGGGGGACGCCGCCATCGAAGGCGGGGGGCGCGGCCCCATGCCGACCAAGGCCTGTTGACATTCCATTCAAGATTTCCAGTGTGCCCGAGAGGTGCCGGCGGGCCTCGCGGTCGCTGTCGGTCTGGTCGCATCTCGTCGCGATTCCCTTTTATCCTTGCCCTTCCCGAAGAATTTCCCGATTGGCGACGCAATACGTACATCTCGTCATCGTGGTCCCTCCGAGACTCGAGGTTGGATCTGGAGAGTGTCACCACATTCATCCCGGGATTCAGCTCGGGGAGTTTGTCCACCAGCCTGTCTGGGTGGCACGCCTTGTCCGCGAGGAAAGATTCGAACGGGACGCCTCCGATCAGCGCCTCGACCTCCTAGGCCCGTGCGCTTGGCCGGGGAGCGGCGCGAAATCGACCAACTTGCCGGTCGCGTCGGTCGGCACGACGGTATTGGTGGTCAACCCGACGCGGGACCGACCGATGACCTGTGGGCCGAGGTCGTTCCCGGTGCCTGCGGCCTTCCGGCGGGCACGGCGGACCGTGCCGTCGGCCATCACGCGCCGAAGGCGGTTTTCCCACGCAACGTCCTGAAAATACGGGCGAATCACCCTTCTTGGCCCATAGCGGAACCGCCGGTGGACCGAGTTCCACTTCCCGAAGCGATCTGGTATATCCCGCCACGGTACACCGGTGCGAACGCCGCATGGGACTGCCTACGGGAACAATCGGTGTCCTCGGCCGTCCCCATCCTTGACGGAACTCAAGGCGCGATTTACGCCCAGATCCGCCCAGATTTCGGTCGGTGATCAAAATCTAGTCGTGTCCATCGGATCCTACGTGATTGAAGGGCGAATCGGATGTCAACGGCAACGAGAATCCCTAAAATGAAAAAATCTCGCAAATCGTCAATAACGAATGTCAACTGGCCATGGCCTCCATTTGTGGTAGCTCGGGCGACAAGATTGTCGCCCGAGCTGGATTTTCAGCGCGATCCGTCGTCAGTCCGCGTTGTTCTCGGCATAAATGCCGAAATCGTAGAACAGGATCCAGGCGAACCTGAGTACTTCTACTGTCCAAATCATGGACTTGCCCCTTGTCTAGCGGCTCGGGCGAACGAAGCGGCCTGAGCTGTGGGTTGATCGGAATGTATCATCCATCCGCCCGCGCGGAGGACGTCGATACTCGCACGTCACACGGCTTGGATTTTCACAAAAACCGCGGCGCCGCAAACACTTTTTTTACATGAAAACAAAGGATTCCGGCCCCGCGCCCCCCAAAATTTGGGGTGAATCAGGGTGATTCGTGGGACGCACGACACGGGGACCGGCTCGCCCGGACGCCGCGAATCGGTGCCGTGGCCCGGGGATGCTCATGGTTCGAACCGCCCCTATCCCCCGCCAAGACCGGAAGCACTCCTTTTGCCGGCCGGCCCGCCGGGGGTGCCTCCGCCATCGAAGCGGGGGGCGCGGCCCCATGCCGACCAAGGCCTGTTGACATTCCATTCAAGATTTCCAATGTCCCCGCGAGGTGCCGGCGGGCCTCGCGGCCGCCGTCGGTCTGGTCGCATCTCGTCGAGATCCCCATTTATCCTTGACCTTCCCGAAGATTTTCCCGACCCGGCGGCGCAATTCGTAAATCTCGTCATCGTGGTCCATCCGGGTCTTGAGGTTGAATCTGAAGAGTGTCACCACCTTCATCCCGGGATTCAACTCGGGGAGTTTGTCCACCAGCCGGTCGGGGTAGCACGCCTTGCCCGCGATGAACGCTTCGAACGGGACGCCTCCGATCAGCGCTTCGACCGCCTGGGCCCGTGCGCTTGGCCGGGGAGCGGCGCGAAATCGACCAACTTGCCGATCGCGTCGGTCGGCGCGACGGTTTTGGTGGTCAACCCGACGCGGGACCGACCGATGACCAGTGGGCCGAGGTCATTCCCGGCGCCCGCGGCCATCTGGTTGGCACGGCGGACCATGCCGTCGAACATCACGCACCCGAAGGCGGTTTTCCCGCGCAACGTTCTGAAAATACGGGCGAATCACCCTTCTTGGCCCATCCGCGGAACCGCTGGTTGACCGAGTTCCACTTCCCGAAGCAATCGGGAATATCCCGCCACGGAACACCGGCGTGATCGACCCATGGCTACGGACTTCGGGAACAATCTGTTGTCCTCGGACGTCCCGCCGCCGTCCCCTTTCTTTCCGGAAAGCAAGGGAGCGGTCTCCGCCCAGTCCCGCTTAGATACGGTGGCTGATCAAAAATCTTGTCGTGTCCATCGGAACCTTCGTTTTCAAGGGAAATTGGATGTCATCGCTTCCATGATTCCCAAATGAAAGCACCGCGCGAACCGTCAAAACGATTGTCGACAGGCCACGGTCTCAACTATTGGTGGCTCGGGCGACTGGATCGCCGCCCGAGCTGGTTGTTCGGCGGGGTCCGCCGTTGGGCGAACTACCCGTTTTCCAGGAGGTAATCCACGGAAAGTCCGGCCGCGATGCCCAGAACGAACCGGTTGAGAAGTGCATAAACAAGCATGAGCTTGCTCCTTTGTCGAAGAGGTTCAGGAAGCCGAGGCGGCCTGAACCGGTTGGCTGGTTCGTACTCACAATCCATCCGACAGTGCGGAGGACTTCTGCACTCGCCCGTCACATGGCTTGGATATTCACAAAAACCGCGGCGCCGCAAACACTTTTTTTGCTTGAAAACAAGGGATTCCCGCCCCGCCGCAAAAAAAACTGCGATGAAACAGGATGATTCGCGGGCCGCCATATACGGTGATTCGCGCGCGCCCGGACACGCGCCGACAACGCCCGTTTCTCCTCTCCGAGCGCGTCACCCCGGAGGCCGCGCGCCCCCGACACGCGAAAGGGAGGCGGACCATCCGCCATGCTCGCTCCGCGGACGCGCGAAGAGGCTCGAATCCATCCCCCGCGGGCGGTGTGAGGGATCCGCGCCCCGCGGACTCGCGATGCGGCCCCGTGGCCCTCGGACGGACATGGCTCGCGCCGCTCCTTTCCCGTCGCCAAGACCGGGTCGGTCCTTTGCCCGCGGGCCGGGACGAGCCGCTCCCGAGGGAGGGGTGCGCCGTCCCGAGCGGAAAAGCGGACGTGGGTTGTCCGCGGAGCGGAAAGCGCGAACTTCCAATACCATAAGCCACGGACCTGACACGGCCACGGGCCCACATGGACCAAAGTTCCACCCGTTCAGGACGCCGCCATGCGGGGGAGCGTGGAATGTGTGTCGGCGACGGTTGCCCCTCGGAACGGAGTGTGGGCGTGGAAATCCGAAAACGAAGATTGCGCCAACGCGGATGCTCGACAAGGTCGACCGACCCTCCGTTTCACGGGCGGAATCGGAGTCAACGCCCCGTGAATCCCAAATCTGCGAACCCCGCACCCGATCCGAGGAGTCGAATGTCGACTGCGCCGGGGCGCGGCGGGGAAACCGGGCCGGTCCGCCGCGGGCCCCGGATTGGCCGCCCTCGAGGCAAGTCTTGCGCGGATGGGCGAAGATGGGCAGAATGCCCGCATCGAAGTTGGTATCTTCGGGAACCCGCGGAAGACTCCGCGCGGCCGCCCCTCCGGACCGAACGCCTTCCCGACCGGTCCCGGGCAAGCGAAAGGATCCCTCCATGACCAAGACACTGCCCTTCGATGGAGCGATTTCGGAGTTTCACCGAACCGCCGCGCCGGAGAATATCCGGAAAGCCATCGCCTCGGCGGGCAAAGGCGACATGCTGTCCGCCGACTACCCGTACAAACGGGAAATGGACACCAAAGCTTACGAAAAGGAGATGGAGACACTCCAACTCGAACTCGTGAAGATGCAGGCCGACGTGAAGAACACGGGAAAGCGCCTCGTCATCGTGTTCGAGGGACGCGACGCCGCCGGGAAAGGAGGCACGATCAAACGGTTCCGGGAGAACCTCAACCCTCGCGTCGCCCGGGTCGTGGCCCTGGCCAAGCCATCCGACCGCGAGGCCCACCAGTGGTGTTTCCAGCGCTACGCGGCACGCCTGCCCACCGCCGGAGAGATCGTGATGTTCGACCGCTCCTGGTACAACCGCGCCGTGGTCGAGCATGTGTTCGGCTTCTGCACGGAGGAGGAGCGGCGGCATTTTTTCGATCATGTGCCGGGATTCGAGCGGATGCTCGTCGAGGAAGGCCTTTTTCTGCACAAGATCTGGCTCAACGTGGGCCGCGCCGAGCAGCTGCGCCGCTTCCTCAAACGCGAGTCCGACCCGCTGAAACAATGGAAACTCAGCCGGATCGACGTCGAGGGCCTCTCCCGCTGGGACGACTACACGGCGGCGATCGCCGAAACCCTGAAGAAGACCCATTCGGCCAAGGCTCCTTGGACCGTCATCCGATCCGACGACAAGAAGCGCGCGCGCCTGGCCGCCATCAGATCCGTGCTCAAGCCCCTGAAATACGAGGGGAAGGGAAAGGTCTCGGCTCCCGATCCGGACATCTGCGGCGGCCCGGGCATGTGGCATGCCTGAACCAGGCCGCCATCACGGCAACCCGCGGCGGGCCCTCGTGGACGCCGCCCTATCCCCGATCGAGGAAAAAGGCCGTTGGGTACACCTTGGCCGAAACCGCCAAGGCGGCGGTGGTGACCCCCTCCGCGGTCCACCGCCACTTCGAGGGGCGCGACGACCCGATCGCCGAGGCCCCCGGGCGGGGATGCGGGATGGAGCGCCAGCGGAGCTGATGGAATCACTGGCGCGGGATGCGTGAAGATCAAAGCGGGACGTTGATGTTCGCCGACCACCGTCGTCAACCGACGTGGTGTTCGCATCTGAGTCGCCGGCACCATATTCGCCGACCCGATGAAATTCGCCTGGACGGCGGCAAACCAAGCGCGCTCGGGGCCTTCGAGGCCACGGGACGCGCCCACCTCGCCTTCGCGCGCAAAAATCCCGGCCGCCACGTCGCGATTTTCGAAAGCGGCGTCCGAATGGGCGCACGCCGGAGTTGAAATCGGCGGCGAACCGCGCCTTCGGCGTCATGGAGCGGGCCGCGGAGCGTATGAGCCTGCACAATCCGCGGAGAAACGCCCGCCGGCGCGGATGTATTCGGGCCACATCCGTGCGGTTGGTCATGGCGTCGTGGGACTCCACGCCCGCGGGCCTCCCGACGCCGGGTCGCCCTTCGCGCCGAGGATCCGCTGTAATCGACCATCGGAATTTACCCGCGCGGACTTGGACTGATCCCCCGGACGGATGATCCGCGTCGGAGCGCGGTTCGGTCGGAATCGCTCCCGTGGCCCCGCTCCGCGGGGGGTGGGCCGCCGAGGTCCCGCCTCGGGCCCGGACCCGGCCCAGGGAGAAGTTCGGCGGCGCGGTGCGAACGGAACGGCGGCGCGAAGTTGGACGTCCGGAACAATCACGGGACACCCCCGGTATCCAGCTCGGATCACCCGGGACGATCCAAGGACTTCGGCTCGAATCCGAACACGGACGGGCGGGCCTCCCGGAGACCGTTGCTTCGAACCACCGAAGACGCCCGGACCCGCGGGCGGGCGCTCCGCCCACCCCGCCCCGCGGCCGATCCGGCCTACCCCGCGTCCCCCGCCGGAAACGCGACGACGCTTTCGGCGTCCCAAGCCACCCTCGTGCGGACGCCGACATCCAGAACGGGTCTCCCGAAGATGTTCTTCATGGAAATCGTGACCCGGTTCTCCACCCCGTCGAGCCGCACGTCGTAGTAGGTCATGTCGCCGTAGTAGACGACCTCGTCCACCGTTCCCTCCGCGACCCGGCGACGCGGCGGATCCCCCTCGAAGAGGATTTCCATGGTTTCGGGTCGGATGCCCACCACCGCGTTCCCGACCGTGGCTCCACCCAGAAGCTGACCGACGCTAAGTTCCGCCCGACCGAGCCCGCCGATCTCGGCGACGTATCCATCTTCTCCATCGGAGATGGCCGCGGGAAGGAAATTCATCACCCCGATGAAGTCGGCCACACGGCGGTCGACCGGGCGGCGGTAGATCGTCTCGGGGCCGTCGACCTGGACGATGCGTCCCTCGAACATCACCGCGATGCGGTCGGACATGATCAGAGCCTCCTCCTGGTCGTGGGTGACGAGGATGAAGGTGATGCCAACCTGACGCTGCAGCCGGATCAACTCCACCTGCATCTGCTCCCTCAGTTTCTTGTCCAGCGCCGACAGGGGTTCGTCGAGAAGCAGAACCTTGGGCTTGAGGATCAGGGCGCGGGCCAGCGCCACCCGCTGACGCTGGCCACCCGACAGGGCGTGGGCCGCCCGCGGACCGAAGCCCGATAGCCCGACCATCTCCAGCGCCTCCCCCACGGCGCGCGCCTTTTCGACCTTGTCCATGGGCGACCGCCGCAGTCCGAAGCCGACGTTCCGCTCCACGGTCAGATGCGGAAAGATCGCGTAGGACTGGAACACCATGTTGGTCGGCCGCCTGTTCGCCGGAACGCCGCCCACGTCGTTCCCGTCGATCATGACGGTTCCCGAGGAAGGATCCTCGAATCCGGCGATCGTCCGCAGAAGCGTGGTTTTGCCGCAGCCCGACGGCCCCAGCAGGGAAAAGAATTCGCCCCCGGCAATATCGAGGTCGATATCGCGCAGCGCGTGATAACCGCCGTAGTGTTTGTTGACGCCGGTCAAAGAGATCATGTTCACAGGAAGCCTCCCGCGTCTTTCTTGCCCGCCCGCGCCACTCCGCGGCGGCGGAATATCTCCGCGACCGTCAAAAGGATAACCGACAGCGCGACAAGGATGGTGCCCAGGGCCATCACCACGGGGATCTTCGTCGGAAACCTGAGTTGGCTCCACAGGTAGACCGGCAGCGTAGGTTCGGCCCCGGTGAGGAAGAACGCGATGATGAACTCGTCGAGCGAGATGGTGAAGGAAATAAGCAGCGACGAGATCAGACCCGGGGCGATCAGCGGAAGCGTGACCAACCGGAAGGTCGACCACGGCGTCTCGCCAAGATCGACGGAGGCCTCGTCGAGGCTTTCGTCAAGGTTCAGGAAGGCGGAATTCAGGATCGCCACGGCGAACGGGGTGCAGATCAGGACATGCCCCAAGATCACGGTCCAGGAGGACAAGGACAGCCCCAATTGGAGGAACACGACCAGAAGCGACACGGCGACGATGATTTCCGGCAACACGAGGGGCAACATGATCGCTCCCATGATGGGGCGTTGCCACGGAAAGCGGTGCCGGGTGGAGGCGCGGGCCGCGAACAGTCCCAGCGTGGTCGAGGTCACCGCGACGATGACGGCGATGTATAGTGAGTTCCGCACGCTGTCCAGAAGGGCGTCGATCCGCGGCAATTGCCGGAACCACTCGGTGGTGAAACCCTTCAGGGGGAAGGCGATGACCGTGCCCTCGTTGAAGGCGAACAGCGGCAGCAGGGCCACCGGCAGGTAGAGGAACACCAGATAAAGGACTGCGTATGCGCGCAAAAACTTCATCTCGCCCCCCTCAGGAAGCGCCAGTTCAGCGCGACGAACGCGAGCGAAATCACCGTGACCGCAGCCATCGAGATCACGGAGAGCGCCGCTCCCATCGGAGCGTTGTTCAGCTTCAGGAACTGGGTTTGGATCATGTTTGCGATCATCAGCCCGTCGGGCCCGCCAACGAGGCGCGGCGTCACGTAGTCGCCGATCGTCGGGATGAACACGATGAGGGTCGCCGCGACCACCCCCGGCATGGCCAGCGGCAGTGTCACCCGCAGAAAGGTGACCACCCTCCCCTCTCCCAGATCACGCGACGCCTCGAGCAGCGGGCGGTCGATCTTCTCCAGGCTGACGAAGATCGGCAGGATCGCGAACGGGGCGAAGGCGTGCGCCAGCGTGATGACTACCGCATTCGCGTTGTAGAGGATGAAGGTGAGCGGCTGCTCGATGATGCCGGCCCCCATCAATCCCGAATTCAGCACGCCGTTGAAGCCGAGGATCACCTTCCACAGGAACACGCGAAGCAGATAGCTCGTCCAGAACGGAATGGTTATGAGGAACAGCCAGAGCGCCTTCCTGTCCGGCGACACATGGAAGCTGACGAAGTAGGCGATGGGGAACGCCAACACCACAGTCGCGGCCGTCGCCGCGCCGGCGATCAGGAGCGAGCGCAGCAGCAGCCTCATGTACAGGGGCTCCGCGAACGCCTCGCGGTAGTTCGCCAGCGTGGGGGTGGTGTCGAGCGTCAGGTAATCCTGGGTGAAGAAGGAGAACGCCAGCACGGCCCCGAGCGGAGCCACGAGCAGCGCGAGCGTGTAAACCGCCGGCGGCGCCACGAGCGAAAGTCCCCTGCGTGCGTCATGGTCCATCCCACCATGTACTCCAAAATCGTTCGGGACGGCAAGCGCCCCCCGCGCCGCCGCGCGGGAATCCAGGAGCACGGGGCTTCCGTGGACAAATCCCCGCCAAACGTCGACGGCGGTTGAGCGGATTCCTCCAACGTATGGACTGAATGAAGACTTCGGAGGATGAGGATTCTCCCCCGCTACGGCAGAATTCAACGGTCTACCCGTTGCGGCGGTGCATCCGTCCCCCGCCGCGGATTCCGCGGCGGTTTCAGACGAAATTCGCTGATTCCGTCTTGCGAAGTGACTCGATCCGGTCGGAGGTTGGACTTGACTGAAGTTCGAAACCCGCGTGGCCACGCCAGGTTCCCGAACATCGGAGGAAGGAGCGGAACACCGGGGAATGAGATCCCTCAGGCGGAGACTTCACAAAAACACGAATCTTCATGCGAGATGGGATCCAATCACAGTACGACCGCATGCATTGAAATCACGGCGCGGACGAATACCGAACCAAGACTGTCACCGTGGCGGAGGTCGGGAATGAGACACAACAGAGGCGCTGACGTGGCCATTCGGAGACACCGGCGATGCCACTTGGAGGCACCGGTGTTGCCAATTCGAAGGCCCAGGTGACCTGTGGCAACCATCAATCCACGATTCAAAGGTGGCTCAAATGAACCCACCGTGGGTATTCGTCAAACAACAGCGGTCGCTCCGGCGTCAAGCGGCACATTAACATTCGAAATTGTGGACCGAATTGTCCCACCGTCGATCGGAAAGCATGTCTACCAATATGGCGGAGTCAGAATTGTCATTCATGTGACTGGCAACCGATCCCCCGCGATTGCCGGTCGGAGTACCGCGCGCCTTTGATGGAAACACCCCAGGTCTGGTCAAAAATCAGGTCATCGACATGAATAGGTATTCCTCCATTCCACGAAACTCCATCACGGAAAAAGCCGGCGCCGGTTCAGCCCCCGGGGCTTCGATGGCCAAAACTTCGGATTTTGGGGCTTCAGAGCTCAATTCGGATACCGTGAAGTCGAATTCATCCCCGTCATCGAAAAATTCCTCGATCATCGCAATCCGAACGTCCAAATCGCCCATGTGCCCGGCTTCCTCAACACACATCAAACAACAATCAGCGACAACATCACCAACGTTGCGCGATCCGTCGAGGGGAACTGCCGACAGCTCGGACTTCCTAACCGAACGTACGACTCCGCTGGAGGGGGGCGCCAAGGTGGACACAGCGAGAATCCCATCACTGAATTCCAAGGCCTCGATATTCCGCAGAACGTCCCGTCCCTCGTCTCCGTTCGGGAGTCGGTCATCCTCGACAACCACTACTTCGAATGCCACACCGTCATCGCCCATCCTGTTTTCCCGCTTGACCGTGTAATTGGCTTTCTGATCAGCGTACAACGCGGTGTCGTGTCCACCACCTCCGTCAATTACATCGTCACCGACACCACCCTTGATAACGTCGGCTCCGGAAAGGCCGAACAACCAATCATCTCCCGCGCCCCCGTCGACATTATTCGAATTGGAAGAATCAACAAAAATATCCGATTCCGCTCCGGGAGCGCTCCGGAATGTATATGACTTGTCCGAAAATTCTATCACTTCGATATTTGACAAATTATCGGTCCCTTCGTCGCCGTCGCCCAATCCAATATCCATCACGGTGAATTCAACAGACCTCGCCATTTCGTCGACCGAATACACGACGGTGTAATTGGCCCGCTGTCCAATATACTTGGCCGTGTCGACACCGTCTCCACCGTCCAATTCATCATTACCTTCGCCGCCTTCGAGAGAGTCGATTCCATTTTGGCCTCTGAGATCGTCATTTCCCGAACCGCCTTTGATCGTGTCGTTGTCATCATTTCCCCACAGCATATCGTGGTCTCCGCCGCCATCCAACATGTCGTCGCCCGGTCCTCCGTGCAAACGGTCTCTTCCGTCTCCCCCTTTAAGAGTGTCACTGTCCCCTCCGCCCCGCAACTCGTCGCCTCCATCGCCACCATACAGTTTATCATCGCCAACTCCCCCTTCAATGGAGTCGTTGTCCTCACCTCCCCACAACTCATCGATGCCGTCGCCGCCGAACAACATGTCGTTGCCAACTCCGCCGTAGAGTTCGTCTTCCCCGCCGCCACCGTACAATTTGTCATTGCCCTCCCGCCCGTGGATTTCATCGGAGCGCGAGGTTCCGCTTAATACACCGTGAGTTCTCCCATCGTCATTCTTTTTGGTTCCAAATATTCTGTCATAATTGAAATTATCGTCTATATCCCCGCCCCAGTCAATTCTTTCGACACCTAGCAATTCATCACGCCCATCCCTGTTGTTGATTTTGTCCTCAACGATCAACCATCTCTCGGTCCTGAAAGTGAAACTCGAGGCCAGTAAAAAGCTCCGCAATTCCAGCGCCACGGTGTATTCATCCCGGCTTCCGGACAGTGAAAAAACGTCAATCGCATCCCCGCCCCCTCCCAAAAACACATCGTTACCTGGACCACCGGTGAACTTATCGACGTCCGACAGCGCGTTGCCCGTGTCACCGATCATCACATCGTCTCCATCACCTCCGATGAACTCGCTGCTGACCGATGAATTTCTACTATTCACAAAATTATTCCCGGAATTTCCCTTATACATTCCAGATTTGCCGGCCAACCCGGTGAATTTGACATCCTTGAATTGAATATTCTCGACATTCGTCAAACGGACTGTTCCGTCAATGCCTTTCGAATAATCTTCCACCAGAATTGAATTCCCGACTGACGTGAACCTGTAATTATCGCGATTCTCATTGAAAATCACGGTGTCGGAACCGGAACCACCATCAATCTCGTCGCGCCCACCGGGGCGCTTTACGAAAAAATCATCGCCCGCCCCCCCGTTAACGCTTCCACGGTAGGCCGAATCAAGCAAGATGTCATTGGTGTCGGCCGTCGCATAGACCGCCGCTTCATTGAACACCCTGTATTCACCGTCGACAAACTGAATTCGCTCGATATTCCGCAGGGTATCCAAGCCATGATTGCCCGTCGTGTCGCGAACGATGATTCCAATCCCGTTTCCCCCACCACGAATGAAATCTATTTCATATCCACTCATCGCCCCCGTGTAACTCACCCGGTCGACACCTCCCGCGCCGTCGATCACATCGTCGCCGGCCCCGCCGATGATTGAGTCGGACCTGCCAGTTCCAAATACAACATCGTCGCCAGCGAGGGGGTCGATCGTGCCGGAGCCATTCCTCAAAATCAGCAAATCGTTGCCCGTGGTCGCGTCGCTCATGACCGTGACGGCGGAATCGCCAAATTCGAAAATTTCGATGTTCCTCACATGGTCGGAGCCCTCGTCGCCGTCGCTCATATCGATATCACGCACGGTGAATCCCAATGAACCGGACCTCGTGATTTCGAATCCGTCCAAATCGCCAATCCAGACGGCCGTGTCCTGTCCCACACCACCGTTGATCCTGTCGCTTCCCCCGCCGCCCGTGATTGTTTGCCCCTCCCGGCTTCCGATGAGCGTGTCGTTTCGGTTGGAACCAACGATATCGGTATAACCATCCGGGAGTATCCTAGTCTCGTCCCTGAATTCCAGAGTCTCGATGTTGCGAAGAATATCGGTTCCGTCCGCACCATTGTTCAAATGCTCCACGATCACGACACTCCCGCCACCTTCCATGTAACGCAACTCAACTTTGTATTCCGAGAAATTTCCGGAATATTTCGCCCTGTCTCCACCCGCGTGAATATGGGTTCCACCGTCGATCCTATCGTTGCCAGGACCTCCCGTGATGACGTCGTTTCCTCCCAGGCCGGCGATCAAATCCATTCCTCCCATTCCGTCCAGCGTTTCGCCCGACGGTCCACCCGTGATTATGTCGTCGCCCGATGTTCCCGAGTTCATGGGCCGAAAGCTGTGCCTGCCGTCACTCCCGTGAAAATTTATTTGTTCAAAGTTCTTCAGACTGTCTGTTCCGCTCTCATGTCGCACGGTGACGGTCGCTCCATCGTATTCGACCCTGTAGTCTCCGATTTCCCCGGTATAATCGATTATATCGACGCCTCCGCCGCCATCGAGCGCATCATTTCCCGGACTTGCCACGAAGCGTTGAGTTAATCCGTCTTCCATCGTTCGGGCCACAATCTCATCGTCATTTGAACTTCCAAAATATCCAGCGATTGGAATTTCCGACAAATCGACCATCCCATTCCCGTCCATCACAACATCTATATCACGGAAATCGATGAATCCCAAACTGGTGGACGTTGAAAATTGGATCCGGGTCCATGGTACGGACTCCGTTCCCGCTGTCTCTTCCCACTTCGCGATCCTGTAATTCCAGAAAGAGGGGATCACCAATGTGTCGATATCGTTGTTCAATCCCGCACCCGCCTCCGTGTGCCCGTATATTTTGGTTCCTCTGCTCGCCACCAAGTCGTCGATGCGAATTGTGTCTCCCCCCGCGCCGCCGAAAATGGTGTCTTCGCCTCCTTCTCCATGAATAGTGTCATCGCCGGCCCCGCCGAACAGAAAGTCGTCTCCGGATCCCCCGCGGATTGTTTGTTCTCCCGCCCCTCCCCTGATGGTGTTGACGGACCCGTCTCCGGACATTGTGAAATAATGCACACCCCTCTCCGCGCTGACGATGCCATCCACGAATTTCAAGGTCTCGACTCCCGTCAAGGAATCCAGGCCCTCGTCATCTCCGCCGCCGCCTCCTTGATCGGCCCTGTCGAATACCTTGACCAGGGTGATTGGATTTCCCCGCGTGTGAATCATCGTTTTTTGAACGTCGAATTCGAGTCGATCGCCGGAATACTCGGCTGTGTCCACTCCAATCCCGCCATCGATATCATCGTTTCCCGGCCCCCCTAAAATTGTGTCGTTTCCACCGCCGCCGGTTATGGTGTCGTCCCCGCCTCCCCCGGTGATGGCGTCCACGCCTTGCCCACCGATGATATTCACACCAATGTCGTTTCGAACCCCACCGATCGCGCTTCCACCATCGGACGCGATTATGACATTCGCCGCGAGTCGGTTCAGAATCACGTCCTCGGGAGCGGCGGCGGAGCCAATGGCGAACCTCGCCACCTCGACATTCGTCAAAGAATCCTCACCGTCCCAATCGTCGTTGTCATCGCGCACCACGAATCTGTCCGCCACACGCAGATCTTCCGTGATGGTGTATTCTTCGCGGATGCCATGATAAACCGCCATATCCAATATCCCGCTGCCTCCATCGATTATGTCGTCACCCTCGCCGCCCACGATCCTGTCGTTTCCCTCGCCACCGTCGATCGTGTCCATGCCTCTGAAGCCGAAGATCAGATCGTCGCCCCTCCCTCCGCCGATCGACTCTTGTCCATGTCCGCCGACCACAATCGCTGATGAGTTGGACTGCGATCCCGCCCCTACAACGTTGAGAGTTTCAGAACCGAAGCGGAATCTTTCGAATCCCGCGGCCGTGTCGCGCCCCTCGTCGCCGCCATTGTCGGTGTTATTGATATCCTGAATCGTAAACGTGGCGATCCCGTTCGATAGACCGCTATCCCCCAACACGGCGGAGACGATGTAATTGGCCCGATCTCCCGCGAACACCACCGTATCTACTTCTCCAAAGGAATTGGAGTGATTGGTTCGCGAGTTGCCGTACAAGGTGTCGTCGCCCCCGCCACCGGAAATCGTGTCGGATCCCGCGCCTCCTTGAATCGTGTCGCCGCCGTCGAAACCGAATATCAGGTCGTTACCAGCCTCCCCGTCCAAATTTTCCGACAAATTCCGGGCGATCGTTCCAACGAGAATTTCGCCGTTCGCCGTTCCTGCTCTATCCTCCAGCACGGCGAATTCCACGACACCACTCGTCCCCGAACCGAATCGGAACGCCTCGAATCCCTTCGCGGTGTCACCTTCTTCGCCGACACCGGTTCCCGCATTCGCACCGGTATCCTTGACCGTGAACTTCACAACACTGTCGCCGCCGGATTCCTCCACCTCGGCAGTGACAAGGTAGCTGTCAACCGTTCCTTCGAACACCGCCGTGTCGAATTCGCCAAAAGCGTTGGAGTGATCACTCGCCGAATTCCCGAACAGGATGTCGTCTCCCGCGCCTCCGTGAATCGTGTCGGACCCGGAGCCGCCGGATATGGTGTCGGCGCCGTCGAGGCCAAAGATCGTGTCATCGCCCGCCAAGCCGTCTATTACGACACCCGACGTACCGGCATCGATGACGATATTGTTGCCGTGGTCGGCGTCTCCGACCTCGACCAGCGTGTATGTCTCGGGAGAATCGACACCGAACCGGAGCGCGTCGACACCGTGCAGCGTGTCCGTTCCCTCGTCGATTTGTCCCTGCCCCGAGCGCATGACGTCAATAACCGTGAGCGACAGGTGGTCGTCCGATGTGTTTCCTCTTGTCGGTATGGCCATCAAATGGTACCCCGCCCTGGAATTCACATATGTGGCGGTGTCGGTGGCGGTTTCTCCGCGGGTGGCCATCGAATTGCCGTAAATCGTGTCGTCGCCCTCTCCTCCTTCGATCGTGTCCGCTCCCGCGCCGCCTTGAATATAGTCGCCACCCGAGAATCCGAAAATCAAATCACGCCCCCCGCCTCCCGAGATTCCGGCCCTGACGGCATCTCCCTCGCCCGTATCGTCGCCGACGACAATTTCGTCCGCGTCCGTTCCGCCGGCGCCCGTTCTAACCATAAAGGTTCCGTCGGCGAAATTGAACACCTCGAAACCGATCAAGATGTCCCTGCCTTCGTCCGACCCGTCGGATCTTCCATCGTCCCGGATGTCATCCACCGTGAACACCGCGGAATCCACACCCGTGTTGTTCACGTCGGAATTCCACTCGGCCGAAATGGCATAGTCGCTGAAATTTCCAAGATACACCGCCGTGTCGTTGTCGGTTCCGATTGTCAGTTCATCCCGGTCGGTCCCGCCGTAGAGAATGTCGTCGCCGTCCCGGCCCGTGATCGTGTCGTCTCCAGCTCCGCCGTGAATTTCCCTGTTTCGCCCAGATCTATCATCAAGAGTTTCGTCCCGGGAGTCGCCCATGAGAATTCCGCTCGCGTCAACGACCATGAAGTTCACATGGAGCCGCTCTCCGGTATCCGAGTGCACGGCCGTGACCTGAATATTCCCGTCGGCACTCTTCCCGTACGCGCCCCCGAGAATCCCATTTCTGAGCGTCAGTCCACCGGTCGGCGTTTCGCCCAGTTCCATTCCGTCCAGCGTTGCGCTTATGGTCAGGGATCCTGAATTCCGGAACCAACCACTCAAGGACTCATTGACGCCTTGCGAAAGATCCCGACGACCGCCAAATTCAACACCCGTCGTGGTTGGTGGCGTAATTCCGATGTATTCGATGTAGTCAAGAATTCCGTCGCCATGATGCCCTTCGACATCAATCTCGAAGCCCGACGAGGCGTGTGAGACCCGGGTCACTTCCTTCCCGCCCTCCGTCGTGTTCACCGCGGTGAGATGGTGCAGATTGACGACGTTCGCCAACGCGATGCGGTCGCCATGGGCCGCGATGAAACCAATAATCGTGGCTCGGGACGAAGACGTGCTCTCCCTCGCGGTCAGGAATTGGAATCGATCCTGACCGGAGCCTCCGGTTAGCTTGTCCACGCCCCCCGCGCCGTATATGATGTTGTTTCCACCCGCATTCGCGGTCAACATGTCGTCGCCTGTGGTCCCGATGTGGATGTCCTCCGCGCGGATTGCCTCTCCGGCGAATTGAATGACTTCCACATCCCTCAGGCGGTCGGACCCCTCATCCAGCGTATCGGCCCTCCGGTCCTCCAAGGAGAGTTCATTGTTGTCCGCACGCGCGAATTGAAAATCGCGGAGCGCTCCCGCGTAAACCGCGGTGTCTCCCGCGCCCGCGCCACCGTCGATCAAATCGTCGCCTTCCCCACCCCGGATGAAATCATCTCCACCGTACCCGAAGATCAGGTCGGCTCCTCCACCTCCCAAAACTTCGGATCCCGACCTCCCATTCGGGTCGTGGTCGCCCACGATCACTTCTCGACGATCCATGTTCGCGGTTCTGTCTTGGGTGACGACCGCCAGCGTCACATCGGCGAATTTAAGCGCCTCGAAACCATATAGAGTGTCGGTTCCCTCGTCGTCGACAGTGGCCGCGTTGCCGTCTTCGCCGGTGTCCAAGTCGATCACCGAGAATCTCACGGAATTGGTCAAGGCTCCATTGTGGCCATGATCGCCGAATGAGGACGTGACGCGGTATCCAGCGAAATTCAAGTTCCCGTCGAACTCCGCCGTGTCCATGCCCGCGCCGTCGACCGTGTCGGTTCCGCCATAGAGTTTGTCGTCTCCCATTCCACCGCGGACAATATCCGCTCCCGAACCTCCCCAGATCCGGTCACTTCCGCCTCCTCCGTCGATGTGGTCGTTTCCTCCGCCCGCGAAGATCACGTCGCTTCCGTCGCCGCCTTCGAAGAACTCCGTCAAATTCCCGTTCGGCGAGTCGTTGCCCAGAATGATTTCTCCGCCGGCCTTGGTCGATGTCCTGACAGCTTCGATGTCGGCGACGATCGTCAGGGTTTCGCGACCGAACCTGAGAGCCTCGAAACCGACCAGCGTGTCCGTTCCTTCGTCTCCCTCGAAGGCGGATTGGACATCTTCCACGGTGAACTGCGGGACACCCGTCAATCCGCCGAAGTCGCCCATCTCGAACGTGACGCGGAAGCCGTCCAAGCCGCCCGCGAAAACCGCGGTGTCCGATACGTCGGACTCGTGATCGCCATGGTCCACGCCGTGAAGCGCGTCGTCGCCCTCTCCGCCCGTTACGGTGTCCGAGCCACGACCTCCGAATATGATGTCGTCGCCCCCGCCTCCCACGATTTCGTCGGCCCCGCCGAATCCGAAGATACGGTCGTCTCCTCCCATGCCCATGATCGAGTCGGCCGCTCCCGAGGAGGCGCCGACAAGGATCTCGCCTTCTCCCCCTCCCTTGCCCGTCGTCACGACACGGAGCGTGAAATCGCTGAATCTGAGAGCCTCGAAGCCATAAAGGGTGTCGCGGTCGGCGAATCCCTCTCTATCAACGATGATACGCACGGATTCCGTCATATCGGTTTCGCCGAAGTCTCCCCGCTGCGCCAGAATGTCGTATTCGGCCAACGCCGCCTCGAACACCGCGGTGTCGAAATCGGATCCGTTTGTGGCGCGGGTTTCGCCATAAAGCGTGTCGGTTCCCGTGCCGCCAATGATGGTGTCTTCTCCTGTTCCACCGAATATCCTGTCGTCGCCCTCCCCACCCCGGATGATGTCGTCTCCGCCAAAACCGAAGATCAGGTCGCCTCCGCCCATCCCTTCCACGTCCGTCCCGCCAAGGATGCCCGAGTCGTCGGAGTCATCGGTGCCAATGACGATTTCGGCGTCGTCGCCCGCCGTTCCGCCCGCCGGTATCACATCGTACGCCACGCCGTTGAACCGGAATTTTTCAAAACCGATCACCGTATCGGTTCCCTCGTCGCTCCGAGCGTTCCCGACGGTGAACACGGTGTCCTCCACGGTGAACTCCACGGCGGACATTCCATTGTGGAAGTCGGGCAACCATGCGGCCGCGATGAGGAAATCGCCGAACGCTCCGTCGTAGACCGCGACGTCCACGTCCCCCGAGGGCATCCCGATTCCGATCCCCTCTGTGTCGCTCCCGCCGAAGAGCCGGTCGTCTCCCCGTCCTCCCCTAATCCAGTCTCCGCCTCCCAACCCGCTGATGATTCTTCCCGAATTCGACGGGTCGTCGTAAGGAGACGAGTCGGTTCCATCGGGTCCGTCGTTGAGTTCAAGGGCTCCCACGAGCGCCGTGATGGTGAAATCAAAGTAATGCCGCTCGCCGGTATGATGCGTGACCTTCACCCTGGCGGCTAAGTTCCCCTCCCCAGTGAACGTGCCGCCGAATTCACCAGTCTCCGCCGACAAAGTCAGTCCCTCGACGGCATTGGAGTGATGCATGGCGGTTCCATTCAGCGTGACGTCGAAGGTCGGCGCCGCCCCGTCGTATACGAACCATCGGGACAAATCAGGAAGATCCTCCGCGGTCGCGCCATTGCTCAATTTCAATGTGTCTTGAAACATGGGCCGCGACTCGGCGACGTATGTGCCGATGTATTTGACGTGGTCGAGAATATCGGTGCGGTGATCCCCCTGAATGCGCAATTCGAAATCCCCTCCGGATTTATGGAGGCGGGTGGCCACCCCATCGATACCGATGTCAACCAAGTCGTTGTCGACATCCAGGTTTCGCAATTCCGGAATATCCGCCAACGCTATGCGGTCACCCCGACCCGCGTCGAAGCCGAGGATCGTGGTCGTGGACGCCGATGTGCTGTCCTCCGCGGTCAGGAATTGGAAATGATCCAATCCGGCGCCGCCCGTGAATGTGGCCCCGCCCCCTTCGCCGTGGAAAAAATTGTTCAGGCGGGCGTTCGACGAACCCGACGCCCCGCTCCCGAAGTGCATGTTCCGCGTCACGAAAATTTCGCCGTCCATTGGCCCGAAGGAGGCTCCCAGGCCATCGATATCGTTTTTGAACAGAATTCCTTCGACATTCCTCAAACTGTCGCGTCCTTCGTCAAGGAGCGCGCCGCCCGTTCTTTGGTCCACAATCACGAGCGCGCCGTCAATCGACATGAATTGGTAATCGCGGATCAGGCCACCGAATTCGGCGCCGTCCCTCCCGCCTCCGCCATCAATCGCGTCGTCGCCAGAACCGCCACGGAAATAATCCATTCCATCAAAGCCGAAGAACAGGTCGTCCCCCTCCCCACCGTATACGGGCGCTCCGCTCAAGCCGTTGTCGAAGTCGTCTCCGACAATGATTTCGTGAACGACGCCATCTGTTCCGGGCGCCCTGCCCGGGTCGTCGTGGTCGACGATGAGCATCGTCTCGGAACCGAATACAATCCTCTCGAAGCCGTGAAGCGTGTCCACTCCCTCGTCGACTCCGCCATTGTCGATTATTGAATCAATGTCCGTCACGGTGACCGCCAAACCGTCGGTCAACCGGTGATCGTGACCAAAGTCACCACGCGCCAGCGTGACGCGGAAGCCGGACAGACTTCCTTCGAACACCGCGGTGTCGATGTCGGAGTCCAATCCGATTGATGTGTCGGAATCGCCATAAAGCGTGTCGTCTCCGGCTCCGCCGGTGATGGTGTCGGACCCCGCGCCCCCCGAGATCTTGTCTCCGTGTCCGCCTCCATGCAGGAAATCGTCCCCCCCGAAGCCGAAGATCCAGTCGGCGCCGCCGCCTCCCATGATTGCGGAGTCCGGCGTTCCGTCCCGCTGGTCGTCTCCAACGATGATTTCGGCCTCGTCCAGCGTCGCCCTGTCGTCGGAGGCGCCGGGGCCAACCACCACGAGCGTTTCGGTCCCGAACTCGAACCTCTCGAAGCCGACCAAGGTGTCCTGTCCCTCGTCGCCGCCGGAGTCCGCGTCGGTGTCGGTCACGGTGAACAGCGCGGAATCCACTATCGTGTACATGTGTCCATGTGCGCCGAACGCGGCCGCGATGCGGAAGCCCGCAACCGCTCCCGCGTAAACGGCGGTGTCGGTGTCGGAGGCCAAGCCGTTGGAGGTGTCGGTTTCCCCGTACAGCGTGTCGTCCCCGGCTCCTCCCGTGATGGTGTCGTCCCCGGAGCCTCCCGAAACCCAGTCGTCTCCCGCGCCGCCCCGTATGGTGTCCCCGCCGCCGAAACCGAAGAACAGGTCGTCTCCGTCCATTCCCCGGAAATTGTCCCCGGCGTCGGGGCCGTCCTCCACGCCGATGAATATCCCGGCCTCCGGGGAAGTTCCGCGCGGGTCGGATGTGTCGGAATTTCCGATCACCACGGAAAGTGTCGCATCGAAGGCTCCCTCGTCGAACCTGAGAGCTTCGAAGCCGAACAGAATATCCTCGTCCAAGGTGACGGTGTCGGTCACGCTGAACCGCAGGACGCCCTTCAGCGCGGCCCCTCCCGCCGCCCTCTGACCGTCCACGCCAAAATCGCCGCGCTCGACGGAGACGCGGTGAGCGGACAGCGCGCCCCCGAACACCGCCGTGTCCGTTTCATTCCCCGTTCCGTTGGATGAAGAGGACTCCCCGAAGAGCAGGTCGCCGCCCGCGCCTCCGAAGATCGTGTCGCCGCCGGCGCCCCCCTGGATCGTGTCCGAGCCGCCCAATCCCAGAATCAGGTCGTCCCCTCCCATGCCATGTATCGCGTCCTCCGCGTTGCCGCCCTCCCCCACGCCGACGATGAAGTCGGCTTCCCCGGTGCCGATGGAGTCGCCCTCCGCCGCGTCCTCCGCGACCAGGACGCCGAGCGTGACTTGGCGTCCGTCCCCGGCGAACCCGAGCGCCTCGAAACCAAGCAGCACATCTTCGCCTTCCCCGCGGGAGTCGGCGGTGTCGATGTCCGTGACGGTGATCCTGACGTTTCCCTTCAAGACCCCCCCGTGGTGGAAGTCCCCCCGTTCAATCCCGAACCGATATCCGGACACGGCGTCCATGAATACGGCGGTGTCGACTTCAATCCCGCGAGACGCGCCGGTCCCGCCGTATAGCGTGTCGTCGCCCGCGCCGCCGTGAATCGTGTCGCTGCCCATCCCTCCGTCGATTTCGTCCGCGCCGCCAAAGCCGAAGATGATGTCGTCCCCGTCCATTCCGTCGAGCGGGCCGGCGCCCGCGTCGTCATCCGCGGTGCCGAGAATGATGTTGTCTTCGTCGGTGGCCGAGGACCGGCCGCCCACCGTGAGCGATTCCTGGGAGGCTCCCTCGCCGAACAGAATCATTTCGACCCCGTAAAGGGTGTCCCGCCCCTCATTGGTGGAGTCGCCGTCCCCGCGGTCGGGGACGTGCGTCACCTCGAGCCGGGCGACGCCCTTCAAGCGGCCGAAATCGCCCCGATCTCCATTGATGACGAATTCGGCCCTGGCGCGCGAATAAACGACCGTGTCTACCGCCCCGTCGTCGCGTCCGTCGTCTGACCGGTTTCCGTGGATCGTGTCGTCGCCGAGGCCGCCCACGATCGTGTCCGCTCCCGCGCCTCCGGATATCGTGTCGTCGCCGCCGAAGCCGAAGATCATGTCCGCGCCGGCCAATCCGTCGAGCGAATCGTCGTTGTCCGAGGTTCCCAGCAGGATATCGTCTTCGACCCCGGCGATTCCCGCCCCCTCGATCACATGGACGGTCATCCGGGTCGTGGCCGGAGACGGGATGGCGAATTCGAGGGCCGCGAAGCCGATCAGCGTGTCCGTGCCTTCGTCCACGTCGTCGGGATCATCCGCGCCGCCGGTGGTGTCCGTAACCGTAAGCAAACCGACGTTCGACCGCCTGCCATCGGTGACCAATTCCGCCCAAATGACGTAATCCGCCCGGACTCCGGCGTAGACGGCCGAGTCCGCGGAGCCAGTCACGACCGCGCCCGACGTGTCGCCGTAAAGCGTGTCGTCGCCCGCGCCGCCGGCGATCGTGTCGTCACCGGCGCCCCCGTGAACGATGTCGTCGCCCGCGCCTCCGAATATCGTGTCTCCGCCCCTGAAGCCGAAGATGACGTCGTCCCCGGACATTCCATCCAGCGCGCCTCCGTCTCCTCCGTCGTCGGTTGGCGTGCCCAGAATTATGTTCGCGCCGCCGTTGGCCGAGGCCCGGCCGCCGACCGAGAGCGTTTCCGGAACATCCCCTCCCTCGAATCTGATTTCCTCCACACCGTAAAGGGTGTCGGCGCCCTCGTCGACGGAGTCCCCCTCCCCGGGAGGCGAGGCGAGCGTGTGCGTCACCCTGAGTTCCGCCACATCCCGAAAGGCGCCGAATTCGCCCCGCGAGGCCAGCACGGCGAAGTCGTCCCTCCGACCCGCGTAGACGACGGTGTCGACGGCTCCATCGTCGTCTTCGTCCGGGGCGTGGCCGTGGATAGTGTCGTCTCCGCCGCCGCCCCTGATCGTTTGGCCCCCGGGTCCGCCCACAAGGGTGTTCGCCCGGTCGTCACCTGTGAGACTATCGAATTTCACGGTCCGGGCCATGACGACGTCTCCGACTCCCGCGTCTCCGGCGCCCGACCGGAACAGCAGGATTTCGACGTCCTTCAGGATGTCCGTTCCCTCGTCCGTCCCGGCCTCTCCGGCGTTCCGCGAGTCGGTCACGAAGATTTCGACGACCGGAACACCGTTTTCGTGAACGAGATTCTTCACGATGGCGTAGTCGGACACCCCGCCAGCGTATGTCACGGTGTCTTCGCCTCCGCCCCCCTCGATCTTCTGATCTCCAATCCCTCCGTCGATGACGTTGTCGCTCCCGTCTCCGATGACCCGGGTAGCCGATCCCGGCCCAAGGTCCGCAACCGACACATCCCGAGCGAACCGGAACGTCTCGACGCCGAACACGGTGTCCGTCCCGTCATGGTCATCGGTAGTTTCGGCGTCCCTCGTGTCCCTGACCGTGAACCCCGTGACCCATTCACCGTCGATGAACCTCGAAGTGGTTTCCTTGGAGAATTCGTAGTCAGTCCAGGATCCCCTGAATATCGCGACGTCGCCGCCTCCCGGTCCTCCGAAGATCAGGTCGTTCCCCGCTCCTCCGGTGATCGCGTCGTCTCCCGCGCCGCCGGAAATCGTCTGGTTTCCCGCGCCTCCCTCCAGGGTGTCGGAACCGCGGGATCCCGTGACGGTATCCAACATCAGATCGTCCAGCCCGGTGGGTTCCGCCCCGCCGAACCGAAGGGCCTCGACATTCATGAGGACATCCCGCCCTTCGTCACCGTTCGAAGCGTCGGTGTCCAGAACGACATGTTGAACGACGTTGACTTCGCCGTCGAGGAACATCCGCATCTCGACGGCGTATCCTTCCCGCGCCCCTCCGAACTCCGCGGTGTCAACGCCATCCCCGCCGTCGACCACGTCGTCCCCGCCGCCACCCGTGAAAGTTTCATTTCCGCCGCCGCCGGTCAGGTCGTTTCCATGGATGTTGCCCACATTGAACATCCCGAGGCCGGTCAATTCCGACACGTTCACGTCCCCGTCCGAGAATCGAAGGGCCTCGACTCCGATCAAGGCGTCTCTTCCCCCGTCGCCGATTTCGTCCGTGACCACGAGCCAATCGGCGCTCACGCCGTCGTCGCCCAGCCGACGCTCGACCGCGAACGCGTGATCGGTCCGCGGTCCCGCGAACACGGCCGTGTCGTGGTCCGCGCCGCCGCGGATTTCATCGCCGCCCGCCCCTCCGGCGAGGATGTCATCCCCCGCCCCGCCGTAGATCCTTTGCCCTCCCGCGCCGCCCTCCAGGATGTCGGCCCGGCCGCTTCCGGTGAGGATGTCTCCCGTCAGGTCGTCCAACTCGAGAATCACGGATCCAAAGCGCAGAGCTTCGATGTTCCAAAGGGTGTCGGCGCCTTCGTCTCCTTCGGCCCCGGCGTCGATGTCGCGCACCAAGCGCACCGTGACGATGTCGCCGTCCACAATGACGCGGCGCGACTCGATCTCGTAGCCCTCCCGGCCACCCGCGTACACCGCCGTGTCGGCTCCCTCTCCTCCGTCAATCAATTGATTCCCGCGGCCTCCCCTCAGTGTGTCGCCCCGATCACTTCCCGTGACCCGGTTCAGCGTCAGGTCCGCCACCGCGACGGGAGAGGCGGAGTCATCGCCGAACCGCAGCGACTCGATGCCGCGCAGCGTGTCGGCGCCATCGTGACCGGATGTTCCGACACCCCTGACGTCGGTCACGACATACTCTCCGATCGGGGTTCCGGTTCCATCGTCGACCCAACGCAGCTCGACCGTGTAGTTGTCCCTCCCGCCGGCGAACGCGGCCGTGTCCATCCCCGCCCCGCCATCGATCGTGTCGGATCCACCGCCTCCGGCTATCGTCTGCGATCCATCTCCGCCCTTGAGGTCGGCGTCGTTTCCATCGGTTCCGACGATGACGTCCGCCACCAGCGCGGACAGCGCGAAATCCCGCCCCATCGGATCCGGTTCACCCTCGAACCGCAGGGTCTCGATGTTCGTCAGCGTGTCCACCCCTTCGTTCCGGACGTCGTCCCTGACGGTGTAAACGCTGGTCGGGTCAGCCCCGGCGCCGCGTAATTCCGTGATCGTGTATTCTCCGCGAGCTCCCGCGTACACCGCGGTGTCCCCATCGCCCAATCCGGTTCCGTGCGGGCCACCGTCGATGTTGTCGTCACCCTCCCCGCCCGTGACCGTGTCGTCGCCCGGGCCGCCGATGATCGTCCTCGCGCCCTCCGAAGCGTCCGTCAACACGTTGTCCCCGCCGTCGCCCGCGAGAATGGTCCGCACCGTGAATGTGAAGACATGCGTCGCCTCCCGGCCCGCGTATTCGCGGTTTCCGACCGCCAACCCGGTCGCGGTCACCGCGATCCCGATCTCCAGCGAATCCTCTCCTCCGAGGGCCCCCAATCCCGGCGCCGTCCCCACGATCGCGCCCGCGACCCCGTCGAACTTCAGCGTGGGGTAATCGTCCAATCCCTCGACCGCGAAGGTCAGCGCGGGAGTTCCGACTCCCGGGACGGGGAACCACCTGGAGATGTCCAACGGGCCGATCGACCCGCCGACCGACAAGTCCAATCCCGCCGGGGCTCCCGAAGCCACCACGGGGCCCGGTCTTTGATAGTCGAAATCTTCGTCCAACGCCGTCGCGTCCGCGACCCCATCCCCGGCGAATCTCAGGAATTCGATCCCGGTCAGCACGTCCCGGCCCCCGTGGCCGTCCCCGCCATCGTCAGACATGTCCCACACGATGGTGCGGGTCGCGCCACCTTCGGTTTCCCGCCAGATCCAGTACCCCGTCCTGGCGCCCGCGTAGACCGCGGTGTCGCCATCTCCTTCGCCCCCGTCGAGCGTGTCGTTTCCGGCGCCCCCGTCGATTGTGTCATCCCCCGCCCCACCGAAAATCGCGTCGTCTCCCGCGCCTCCATGGATCGTGTCTCCGCCCGCGCCGCCGATGATTTGCTGGCCGTCGTCGTCCCCCGTCAATTCGTTGTCGGCGTCGTCCCCCGTGATCCTCGATACTCCGGCGTCCAAATCGGCGACCTTGACGCGGCCCATGCTTCCGAACTCGACGCTCTCGATGTTCGTGAGCGTGTCCCGTCCCTCGTCGTCGACCGTGTCCGGGTCTCCGTCATCCTCGATCGTGGTGTCCTCAATGATGATCCGGACGGTCGCTTTTCCGCCTTGGACGACCAATTCCCTCGTGATCGAATAATCCCCGATGGAGCCGAAATACACCGCGTTGTCCCTGTCGCCCGCGCCTCCATCGATGATGTCGTCACCGGCTCCGCCGGTGATGTCGTCGTGGCCCGCGCCCCCGCGGACCACCTCGTCCCCGGCGCCTCCAACCAGATCCAATCCGCCCTCGACCGCCGAGTCCGCCCGGGAGCTTCCCGTGAGGAAGTCGAGATTCAGAGCTTCCACCGGAAAGAGCCGGGCGTCCTCTCCGCCGCCGAACCTGACGGACTCGACGTTCCGCAACCCGTCGTCGCCGTCGCGACTCCCGACTTGGTCGCGCAGAACGTATTCGATGACCAGCGCCTCGGCCTCCCCCACTTCGATCAAACGTCGTTCGATCTCGTATTGGCCCCGCGTGCCCGAATACACCGCCGTGTCGGTTCCTCCGCCGCCGTCGACCGCGTCGTCTCCGCCTCCTCCGATGAGCGTCTGATCCCCCGCCCCGCCGTCCAGGGAGTCGTCCATGCCGCCGCCCGAGACGACGTCCAACATCAAGTCTCCAATCGACACGGCATCGGAATCGCCGAACCGGAGGAATTCGATTCCCACAAGCGTGTCGGACCCGTCGGCCCCTTCGCCGTCCAAGTGACTCACGACATGATTCCCGACGAGGTCGCCGTCGACATTCCGGCGGAAGGTGTAGTCGCCGCGGGGTCCGGAGAACACCGCGGTGTCGTCGCCGATTCCGCCATCGATCGTGTCATCGCCGCCGTTGCCGGTGATCATCTGTCCGCCGGCGCCGCTGTTCAGCGCGTCATCCAGGTCGCCGCCCACCACCCCGTTCGCGATCAGCATGTCCACCGCGATGCGGCCGCCGCCGCCGAACCGGACGAATTCGATGTTTGCGAGCGTGTCCACGCCATCGGGACCGGTTCCGTGATCGACAACGAATCCCGTCGTCGTGACCCCGCTCACGTTGCGCTGAACCGTGTAGGCGTCGCGCGCGCCGGAAAACACCGCCGTGTCGTTCCCCGCCCCGCCGTCCACCGTGTCGTCGCCACCGCCGCCCTCGAACGTCTGATCGTGTTCCCCGGGTCCGCCATTCAGCGTGTCCGGCCCCGCGCCGCCGACAATCGCGTCCACCCTCAAATCATGCACCGGGATGGGATCCGCGCCGCCGAATTGGACGAATTCGATGTTCGACAAGGAGTCCCCGCCGTCGAAACCCGTTCCGTGATCGATCACCAATCCAGTGGTCAACCCTCCGTCGACGATCCTTTGAACCGTGTATTCGCTTCTCGCGCCGGAGTATGTCGCGGTGTCGCGTCCAGCCCCTCCATCGATCGTGTCGTCGCCGCCTCCGCCGATGATCGTGTCGTCGCCCCCTCCTCCCGAAATCGTCTGACCTTGGCCGCCCGGCCCGCCGCGGAGCGTGTCGTTTCCGGAGCCTCCGGCGATGCTCTCCACCCTCAGCATATCCACCGCGGTGGGATTCCCGGATCCAAACAGGACGAATTCGATGTTCGTCAGGGTGTCCTCGCCATCGGAGCGGATTCCGTGATCGACGACATACCTGACCGCGTCCACGTCCACGAGCCGTTGGATGGTGTATTCGTCGCGTCCACCGGAAAACACGGCCGTGTCGTTCCCAACCCCGCCGTCGATGCTGTCAACTCCGCCACCGCCCGTGATGATGTCGTCGCCACTCCCGGCGTCGACCTCCTGATTTCCGTCGCCGCCGAAAATGGTGTCGTTCCCGCCGCCCGCGTCGATGAAGCGGACGGCCCCGCCTCCGTTCAGGATGTCGTTTCCGTCACCCCCGACGAGCACGTTGCCGTTGATTCTTCCGTCCCCGTCGACGATTCTGCCGCCGTTCGGCGTCCCGACGCCGCCCGCGCCGCCTCCGTCTCCGTCTCCTCCGCCATCGCCGACCTCGTCACCGCCGCACCCGGCAAGCGCGCCGAAGGCCGCCGCCGCCACCGCGCCGAAGTCGAAGTAGGGCCGTCTCTTGCCGATGCCTCCCATGAGGGGAAATCCGCTTCCCGCCCCGGATTCCATCGTCCCGCGTCCGGTGTTTCGTCCGCCGGAACCTGTGGTGTTCGGATGCGCTCCAGCGAGCGACCGCGGAGCGGGAGTCGGGCCGGAGCCTTCTCCTGGCGAATTCTCCGAATCTCCCCACCTCATTTCGAATCGGGATTCCACGCCCGGATCGGAATTTTCCGATCCCGCGCCGAACGGATGTCCCGATTCGCGGACCCGCGTCGGCGTCGCGCCACACCACCTTCCCCCCACTCCAGCCCCGTCTCCGGGTCCGCGAGGGGCCAACCCCGCGGCGCGCTCCCCCGACTTCCCAGTCTCGCCGCCGTGCCCCGCCGTTTCGCCCGTGTGGCGGGGAAAATAGTCGCGTCTCATGGCACAACCTCCCGTCGACCTGGCCGGCGATCGAACGCCGGCGGACCCGGAGACCGTTTGGGCCGCGCGCGTGAGCGCGATCCGGGCCAACACAAGAAACCCGTTCGATCGTGGAGATGTCCACAAGGGAGTCAACGCTCCGAATCGGCCCGGCATCCAGCCTCCGAGCCTCCACAAATCGTGGTCCCAAGGTGGAAATTCAGACGAATCGGCGGTTGAGTAGAGTCCGATAACCGCCTGTGTTCGCGATGATAAAATCGAATCCCGGCAGCTCCGGCGCGCTTCGGCGGCCCGTGTCGAACGACCATATTCCGAATCAAACGGAAAAAAAAGATTGAACACTATTGCGTGAACGCCTCATCGAAGGTACGAATTGTCAATCGAAATCTTCCGCCGATGTGATTCAGATCAAATTTTGTCAAATTGTCCGCAATACTTGGTCCTGTGGACATTAAATTCCAAACTTCCACCATCCCCACGAATCGCCAGAGGGAGGCGTGGCCGCGGTCGGTCATGTCGAATCCGGCCGCGAATCTCTTATTTTCCTTGGCTTTCCCGATGAATTTCCCGGCCCGGCGACGCGATTCGCACATCCCGACATTGTTGTCCATCCGTGTCTTGCGGTTGGATTGGTGGGTATCACCACCTTCATCCTTGGATTCACCTCGAGGAGTTTGTCCACCAGCCGATCGCCGGAAAGAAAAGGCCGGAACTGCGGCAGAGTGAGAATGACCTGAAAACGGGAACACCTCAGACAGTCCCTTCCGCTCCGGCGAAACGGCCGCCGGCCTTCCCAAAGCGGCCAGTCGCTCCCATTCACGGAAACAAGGAATGAACGATGACCGATCTTCAAAACACCAACGACAACGGGACCGATGACGCGGATAGCGGAGCGCTCCTCCAAGTCGCGATCGGCCCCACGCACGAAAACCCCGCCACGATGAAGGACATGCTGTTCAAACCCGAACACGAAGGCGGCGCCGCGTTCGTCATGCCGAGCGGGGCCAAAATCGTCCTGAAGGACGGCGCCTTCATCAGCGCGGGCAACGGCACCACCAACATCAACCTCGACGGATACCTGATCTCGATCGCGCCCCCAGACCGGGACGACGACGGGGACGAGAACGCCAAAGAACTCCTTGACGATCTTCGGCGCGGGTTCCACAGGGTCATGAAGACCCTCGACGCCGCGAAGGAGGACGCCATGAACGACGACGGCGTCATCCCCGCCGACAGGCACAACGAACTGCTCGAACGGGCCCTTGGAGAGGTCATGGACCTGTTCAGGGAGTGAGCGCGCCGCGCTCCGATTGCCGGGCGGTCAACCCTTGATCAATTGTCAACCCGCCAACATCCTCCAGTGACCCACGCTCCCCCGCGCCGCCCAAGGCGCGGGGGAGCGTTCCCTGATTTGGACCACGGAAGCGGACAAATCCACCCCAAAGGAGCTCCTCATGAGCATCATGAACCATCCCGACAGCGAAACCTTCGTCAACATCACCGCCGCCGCCATGGCGAACGCCCTTTTGCTGGGCATGGACATCGACGAACACGCCCACGTCGTGACAGGCGAGGCCGTCGAGGACATCATCGAGACAGTCAAAATGATGATCGAGTTCCAATCCCCCGCGGATTTCCTCAACCACACGGACGAAGTGAACGGCAACTTCGAGGCAACCTTGTGGCACATCAGGGGACGGATCAATCCCGAGGTCGTCTCCGCGCTCGAAGCGCGCCTCACGGCCGCAACAGACGAGTAATCAGGGCCGGCGAACTCCGGCCACCCTCCCCCGAATTGGAGCACCGACATGAACACGACGACCACCGAGACTTATGAGTACCGTCTCTTCCCCGAAGCGCCAATCGGACCGAACGCCGAATTCTCCAAAACGCTTTCGGCCAAGACCGGCAACTCCATCCTCGTCGAAACCGGCGAGTTCTTCGGACGGCTTTGGTCCTCGGAAACCCTCATCTCAAGCACCACAGGAGTGCCGACACGCGAAGCGGCTCGGAGGAAATTGGGGGATTGGGGCTCTGACTGCGCAAACCCGCGACATGTCGGAGATTCGCGAAAATTTGGCGCAAGTTGTGCCTCTTGAACAATTTTGAAATAAATAATGACTCAGATCGTTGGTTCATTCTTGATTTTCCGATTCTGTGCAGTCAAAGCCCCAATCCCCAAAATCAACGCGTCGAGCGGACCCCCCGCGACCGCCGACGCCGACGCCTCTACCCTCCACACACACGACGCCCGCGGAACGCGGGCGGACTCGGGGGATGGGCCCGCGAAGAGAACCGACCACCGTGACCGCTAGAAATCCGAATCGGCTCCGTCCAAGCCGACGGAATTGGTCGCGCCAAACCGGGAGCTCATGGATCCCCGGTGGGGGGCCACACCGCCGCGCCGACAACCGGCCGCGTCGATGTGGCCCCCGAACCACCGGGAGCATCGCTCCGGCACAGGCCGGCGCGGAGGCCGGTCCTCAGCGTTTGGAGAACTGGAAGCTCCTGCGCGCCTTGCGGCGCCCGTACTTCTTGCGTTCGACGACCCGGCTGTCGCGGGTCAGGAATCCCGCGGCCTTCAGCGCGGGGCGGTGGGACGGCTCATACAGCTGCAGCGCCTTCGAAATTCCGTGCTTCACGGCGCCGGCCTGGCCGGAGAGCCCCCCGCCCTTGACGGTGGCCAGCACGTCGAATTCGCCCTGAACACCGGCGACCTGGAACGGCTGATCGAGGATCATCCGCAGCACCGGGCGCGCGAAATACCTCTCCATCTCCTTGCCGTTGACGGTCACCCTGCCCGATCCGGGCTTGATCCAGACGCGGGCGACCGCGTCCTTCCGCTTCCCCGTGGCGTAGGAACGCCCGAACTCGTCGCGGACGGGGTCGCGCGTGATGACGGCCTCGATCGGGACGGGGTCTGCGGCGGCGGGTTGGTCGGGTTCGGGCTGGCGGACGGCCTCGGTGGAGATGATGTCCTTCAGACCTTCGAGCGAGCGGATTTCTTCGGTCATTGTCCGGCCCCCGTGTTCTTTCTGTTCATGGATTTGACGTCGAGCGTTTCGGGCGACTGGGCTCCGTGGGGGTGCTCGGCGCCGGCGTAGACGCGCAGATTCGTCATCAGTCTTCGGCTCAGGCGGTTGCCCGGAAGCATTCGCTTGACGGCCTGCATGACGACGCGTTCGGGGTGGGCGCCTTCGAGGATCTGGCCCGTGGTGCGGGACTTGATGCCGCCCGGGTAGCCGGTGTGCCAATAGTTCGGCTTGGAGAGCTTGTCGCCGGTCAGCCGCACCTTTTCGGCGTTGATGACGATGACGTTGTCGCCCATGTCCATGTGCGGCGTGAAGGTCGCCTTGTGCTTGCCGCGCAGGCGGGTGGCGATGATCGAGGCGAGGCGTCCCAGAACGACGCCTTCCGCGTCGATCAGGATCCACTTCTTGTCGATGTCCGCCGGTGTTGCGGTGAAGGTCTTCATCTCGGTTCCTGTTGTCTGGCGGCTGGACGGCGATGCCGGCGCCGCGGATTGGATGGCTTCTAGCGGCCACACGATTCCCGTCAAGCGCTAAATTGTCAAAATTCGCCGGCAAAGGCAGCAAGTTATGAATTAGGTATCATTATACCCCAGTCAATTGCGGGATTTTTTCACGCCGCCGGGGCGACGCGGATCCCTGGGTTCCGCCCGATTCGATTCGGATTTCCCGGGAAGACCGGAGCCAAGTGCCTTACCCTTTCAACCTGTCCGCCAGTTCCGGCACGCGGCCGGGCGGGCGCATCGGGTCCGCAGGCGCCGTTCCATCCATGCCCCTGAAACGACTGTCCATGCGCCGACTGCGTCGGTCGACCCCGATGGCGGCCGCCCGCGACGGCGAGGGAGCGACGACCGGGCGGCACTCCACGCCATCCGTGCGGAATGGCCGGGACCGCGGTGGCGTGCCGGCTCCCACGACGCCGGAACACATCCAAGCGGTCTCCCCGCGCGACATGTCGCCCGCGAAGGACCGACGTCATTGGCGGTGCGGTCGGGCGCGGGCCGCCGCCCAACCGGGTAAGCGTGTTCCGGCGTTGCGGATTCGCTTCCCGTTCCGGTTCGCCGCGTCCGCTCCCGGATGGGCAGGTCGCCCAACGCCAATCGCTGGACCACCCTCCCGTTCAAGCCTGGCGCGGCCCGCCACGCCACCCTCCTTGAGGTCACGGGGGGCAAAGGCCCGGGCTCCAAGCATGCGCGTGGTCGCGAATCGGCGCGATTCGTCACATTTTTTTTGACGTGGTTCAATTCTCCTTGCCTCGAAGCCAAAAAACGCTTGCGTGGCGGATTGAAAATTCGGACAAGCGCCCGGAGGGTGCGTGGCTGGTCGATCATTCGCCGGAGCGGTGGTCCGCGCGGGACCCGCCTCGGGCGGCAATCCTCCGCGCGGTTGAAAGCCGGCCACAATCAACCCACCCATCCAACCGAAGGAACCAACGACAATGACCCTTTCGCCCCCCCGGATCGCCACGACGGCGGCCGTCATCGCGCTGTTGACCGCGTTCAATCCGCCCGCGTTCTCACACAGCGTGGATACGGGTTTGGAATTGGAGGACGACAGCTGCCATTCGGGGTCCGATCCCTATCACTGCCACGGACTGGGTGGAAGGCGCTCAAGCGGTTGCACCGGTCCGTAGAATCGAGCATCGCCACAGGCCACCCGGGCCCGTGGCTCCCGGTCGAACAAGCCCGGGACGGAGGGAAGTCCGCAGCCCGCCCTCCGTCCCGCGCCATTCCGGTCAAACGGGGTCCGCGCGATCTCCCAACCCACTCCGCGCGCCCGCGCGGGCGTCCCGCGCGCCGCGGCCGGGCGGAATCGAATAGGTCACCCCGGCCCGCGCCACCGGCGAGTCCACGCCCTCCGAGTATAGAAGCACGTCCCCGACCGCGAGGGCGCGCCCCAATTTCAGGATCCTGCACTCCGCCGTCACCGGCCGTCCCGCTTCCGGCTTGCGCATGAAGTCGATGGACATGTTCGTCGTCACCGCCAGGGCTTCCGGGCCGATCATGGCGAGCACCGCGACATACATCGACACGTCCGCCACCCCGAACATCGCCGGGCCGGAAACCGTCCCGCCCGGGCGCAGGTGGCGCTCTCCGACCTCCAACCTGACGCTCGCGGTCATCGGCCCCACCGACACGACCGTGAAATCCCGGTGAACCTGGGGGAACACCTCGACCATGAATCTCCGCAGGTCGTCGACCGTCATGACCGTATCAGAGGCCATAAAGCGCCCCAAATTTCTCATCCAGATAGTCCAGGAGAGGCCCCTCGCCCGGATCCTCTCCCGTGGCGTGCGATATGGTGTCGCCCGGCTCGCGCAGTCCCCCGTGGATTTGAACGTTCCGCTTCAACCACTCCGTGGCCGGCGACGGATCCCCCGCCTCCAGCGAGGAGTCGAGGTCGGGCAGTTCGCGCCGCATCGCGGCCACGAGGCAGCCGGCGTAGACGTTGCCCAGCGCGTAGGTCGGGAAATATCCGAACAAACCCTCGGACCAGTGCACGTCCTGCAGAAGCCCGTTGGACGGGCGGTCGACCGCGTTGCCGAAATCGGCGGCGAAGCGGCTGTTCCACGCCTCCTCGATGTCCTCCGCCGCGATCCCGCCCGACACGAGGCCCCGCTCCAGATCGAACCGGAGCATGACGTGCAGGTTGTAGTGGACCTCGTCGGCTTCCGTGCGGATGAAGCCCGAACTCACGCGGTTGACGGCGCGGGAAAAGGCGTCGGCGTCGGATACGCCGATGTCGCCGAAGATGTCGGTCATGCGCCCGAACAGAAACCGGCAGAAGGCGGGGGAACGTCCGATCTGGTTCTCGAAACTCCTGGATTGGCTTTCGTGGACGCCCATCGACACGCCCTCTCCCAAGGGGGTGAAGGCGAAATCCGGACGGATGTTGCGCTCGTAGGTGGCGTGCCCGACTTCATGGATCGTCGAATACAGGCAGTTGAACGGATCCTCCGAAACCCGCGTGGTGATCCGCACGTCGAAAGCCGATCCGGACGAGAACGGATGCGCCGAGAGATCGATCCGTCCGTGATTCAGGTCGTAGCCGAACCGCTCCGCGGTCTCGCGGGACAGCGACAATTGCCCGGCCTCCGGGAAATTCCCGTTCAGCGTCGGAGCGCCGGGCGCGCCAAGAAGCCTGTCCCGCAGGGCGACGATCCGGGGGCGCATTCCGTCGAAGAGCTTGGCCACCCCGGCCTCCGTGGCCCCCGGCTCGTAGTCCCGCAGCAGCGCCTCGTAGGCCGTCGTCCCGCCGTCCGCGATCGCTTCGCCCTCCTCCCTCCGGAGTTTCACGATCCGGGACAAGGTCGGAAGGAACGCCGCGACGTCCTCGTTTTCCCGGGCCTCCGCCCAAACTCCCCTTCCGATGCTCGTCGCCCTGGCGAGTTCCGCGGCGAGCTCCGCCGGAACGCGCGTGTCCCTGAGCCACCGCCGTTTCAAATGTCGGACGTTGGCGGCCTCGACCTCGCCTTCGGGCCGGGCCGCGTCGAGCCAACCGCCCAAGCGGGGATCCGTGCGCCGGGCGTGAAGAACGCCTGCCAGCGCCGCCATCTCCTCGCCGCGCTGCTCCGCCGCTCCGCGCGGCATCACCGTGTCCTGGTCCCAGGCGAGGCGGCTCTGGATCTGGACGAGCAGTTCCGTCTCCCTGACGAAGGCCATCATTTCCGACATCGCGGTCATGTCGCGGCTCCCCCTATGATTTGGCGCGTCGGGTACAAGGCCAGATACCGGGAGTGGAGAATCGACGTCCAAAGCGCCACGCCCCCCAGTTGATGAACCGCGGCCAGGCCCAACGGCGCGCCATACAGGACGGTCATGATCCCGAGGACCACCTGACCGACCAGAATCGCCGCCATCCATGAACAGGCGCTCCGGACGGCGTCGTGCCCGGATCCGCGCGAGCGAAGCCAGACCCAAATCCCGAACGCCAACGTCAGATAGCCCACCACGCGGTGCGTGAACTGCGCCGTGCCGTCGTTCTCGATGAAATTGAGCCACCACGGGCTGAGTTCCATGACGCCGGGCGGCAGAACGCCGCCCGCCATCAACGGCCAGTCGGTGTAATTGCGTCCCGCGTCCAGCCCCGCGACCAGCGCGCCGAGCAGTATCTGCAGCCCGCAGAGGTGCAGGAGACCCGTGATCGACCCGAAAAGCCTCCGGTCGCCGCGGCGGCGCGCCGACAGGAGATCGGCTTCGGACCGGCCGAGTTTGAACGCGGGCCACGCGATCACCGCGAGGATCGCGAACGCGATGCCCAAATGCGCGGCCAGCCACGCGGGAGCGACATCCGTCCGCGCGCCGTCGAGCCCGGAGGCGACCATCAGCCAACCGACCACGGCCTGCAGGCCGCCCAGAGCCCCGGGAAGCAGCAGGCGCGCGGTCCATCCGCGCGGAATGCTCCGCGTCAGCATGAAGTACAGGAATCCGGCTCCCCAGACGACGCCGATGAACCGCCCGAGGAAGCGATGCCCCCACTCCCACCAGAAGATGGTTTTGAACTCCGCGAGCGTCATCAGAGGGTTCACCGTCCGGAATTCCAACGTTTGACGGTACTTTCCGAACGCGGCCTCCCAATCGGCGGCCGAGAGTGGAGGAACCGCTCCCATGACGGGTTCCCATTCCGTGATCGACAGGCCGCTGTCCGTCAGGCGGGTCAACCCGCCGACGAGAATCATGACAGCGACGAGCGCGAACAGGATGACCAGCCAAATCCTGATCCGCCCCCTCTCCCCGTCGTCCGCGCCGATCAGTCCGCCGCGGGACGGCGCGGGCCCGGGACCATCGTCCGCGTCCTCGAAGATTTTGCGTTTCGCGGCCATGTTCACCTCCAAGCCGGGCGCGGTCTACCGACGCCGACGAAATCCCGCAAGCGGGGACGGCTCCACCCGCGTCCGGTTACTTGAAGCGCGGCGCATCCGCGGCCCGCCTCAGCGACCGCTCGTTGTTCAAGCCCGCGGCGGTTCCCCACTCGCGCGGGAACCCGCGGGTGGAAATCTTGAACGGAGAATCGCCGCCATCGGTTCCCTTTCCGCTCGGGAACCCGGGCGGGCGTCGGTCAAGCGAGGCTCCGAACGTGGTCAACGGCTCGGATTCGGCGATTCCGGCGCCTCCGGACGTAAGTCTCCCGAACGTCGAGGCCGCCCACCCACTCCCCGGCCGCGATCGGAATTCGGACGGACGGTGGCGATTCATTCTTAATGTAATCCTTTACATGGGATTCGGCGCCCCTTACCGTCGTCGTGAAAACGGTTGCATGTTCAACGAACCGCCCTCCCGCGACGGGACGGGCGACAGCGGTCCCGCGCGAATCGGGACCAAGGGAGGAAGGAAGATGAAGACACTGACCGCATCGCTGGCGGCCGCGGCGCTCGTTTGCGCCGCGTCGCCCGCCCCCGCCGCGGATGTCGAGGTCACACACTGGTGGACCTCCGGAGGCGAAGCCGCCGCCGTTTCCGAACTGGCCAGGGCGTTCAACGATAAGACCGACCACGATTGGGTCGACGGCGCGATCGCCGGGTCCGGGGGAACCGCCAGGCCCATCATCATCAGCAGGATCCTCGGCGGCGACCCGATGGCCGCGACGCAGCTCAACCACGGGCGGCAGGCCGAGGAGCTGATCCAAGCGGGACTCCTGACCGACCTGACCGAGGTCGCCGAGGCCGAAGGATGGCGCGACATCATCAACCCGGTGTCCCTGCTCGACGCCTGCACCCACGACGGACGCGTCTACTGTGCCCCGATCAACATCCACTCCGCGCAATGGCTCTGGCTCAGCCACGACGCCTTCCGGAAAGCGGGAGCGCCGGTTCCCAAGGACTGGAACGAGTTCGTCGCCGCGGCCCCGAAACTCGAACGGGCGGGCCTCGTTCCGCTCGCGATGGGCCAGCAGGGCTGGCAGCAGAACCTCGCCTTCGGCACCCTGCAGATCGCCATCGCCGGAATGGACGCCTGGCGCGAGGTGAACGTCAACAAGAACGCGGAGTTCGCCGCGGGCCCCGACTACGCGAAAGTGTTCAGGTCCGCCGCCGACGCCCGCGAATTCGCGCGCGGCTCGAACGTCCAGGACTGGAATCTCGCGACCAACCTCGTGATCACCGGACGGGCGGGCGGTCAGATCATGGGGGATTGGGCCCAGGGCGAATTCCAGGTGGCCGGCAAGACGGCCGGACGGGATTACACCTGTCTGCCGGGCCTCGGGGTGAACGAGGTGCTCGACACCGGAGGGGACTCGTTCTACTTCCCGGTGGTCGACGATCCCGAAATCCGCGCCGCCCAGCTCGAACTGGCGTCCCTGATCGTGTCGCCGGAAGTCCAGGTCGCCTTCAACCTCAAGAAGGGATCGCTGCCAATCCGCGGCGACATCGACATGTCCACGGCCAACGACTGCATGCAGAGGGGCCTCGCGATCCTCGCCGACGGCGACATCCTTCCGACGGGCGACATCGCCCTGAGTCCGGACACGCAAACCCAACTCGAGGATCTGATGGCCGAATTCTGGTCGTCCGACATGAGCGCGGAGGACGCGCAGTCCCGGTACGCGGCGATCATCTCGCGCGCCGACTGAGCCGCGCCCGCTCCACCGGGCCGGAACCCGAGGTTCCGGCCCGCCAACCCGAAGGAAAGGAGCCGCGCGATGAGCTCCACCAGAAGGCCCATACGGATTTGGCGCAATCCGAGCGCCAAGATCGCTTCGATTCCGATGATCCTGACCGCGCTCGTGGTCTTCGTCGGCGGCACTGGCTGGACGGTCCTGCACTCCTTCACCTCTTCGCGCCTGCTTCCGAAGCTCGATTTCGTGGGCCTCGCCCAGTACGAGCGGCTTTGGTCGACGCGGCGCTGGCTGATCTCGGTGGAGAACCTCGCGGTGTTCGGGGTCTGCTCTCTGATCCTGACCCTGGTGGCGGGGTTCGCGCTCGCGGCCCTTCTCGACCGGAAAATCCGCGGCGAAAACGCCTTCCGGACCATATTCCTCTACCCCTTCGCCATGTCGTTCGTGGTCACCGGACTCGTTTGGCAGTGGATCCTGAATCCGGATTTCGGGATCCAGGGCATCGTCAGGGGCTGGGGATGGGAGGTCTTCTCCTTCGACCCGCTGAACAATCCCGACATCGTGGTTTTCGGCCTCCTGATCGCCGGAATCTGGCAGGGCACCGGGCTCGTGATGGTGATCATGCTGGCCGGCCTGCGCGGCGTGGACGAGGACATCTGGAAATCGGCGCGGG
The DNA here is from genome assembly GCA_028281405.1 of Hasllibacter sp. Taxonomy (GTDB): domain Bacteria; phylum Pseudomonadota; class Alphaproteobacteria; order Rhodobacterales; family Rhodobacteraceae; genus JANQKA01. Next base: position 40,021 of record JANQKA010000601.1, read on the forward strand.
TCGACGGGATCGGAACGGTCAAAACCTACCTGTTCATCATCGTGCCGATGATGCGCCCGGTGTTCGTCACCGCGCTCGTGATCATCTCGAGCGGCATCATCAAACTCTACGACCTCGTCGTCGCGCAAACCAACGGCGGCCCCGGCATCGCCTCGGAGGTGCCCGCGAAATACGTCATAGACTACATGTTCAAAGCCCAGAACCTCGGCCAGGGATTCGCCGCATCGACCATGATGCTGGTGTCCGTGACGATCATCGTCGTGCCGTGGGCCTATCTGGAATTCGGGGGGCGCAAGCGTGGCTGACTCCGCGACCCCCCTTGCGGCCGGGCCGCGCGGCCCGAAGCCGCGCCGCCGCCTGTCGCGCCGCAACGCGATCCTCTACGGAACGCTGATCGTCGTGTCGCTCTACTACCTGCTGCCGCTCCACGTCATGGTGGTGACCTCGCTCAAGGGCATGCCCGAGATCCGGATGGGCAACATCTTCAGCCCGCCACTCGAGATCACGTTCGAACCCTGGGTGAAGGCGTGGTCGGAAGCCTGCACGGGCATCAACTGCGACGGCCTGAGCCGGGGATTTTGGAACTCCGTGCGG
>JANQKA010000634.1 GCA_028281405.1 Hasllibacter sp.
CCCGCCCGGCCCGCGGGAATGACGCGCCTTCATGGTCGACACCGACCGGTTGGCGCGCGGAATTTGCCCGTCCGCGGGGATGAAGTGATCTTGTCTCCGATCCGGCCTCGGCCTCCCCCGAACCCGGCCGCCCGGCCGTCAGAAAGAAAAGTCCGGTACCGCGGCGGAGTGAGTACGTCCTAACGGGAACACCTCGGACGTACACCCGTTTTGGCATTGCGCGCCAAGTCGCGCGAACCCTCCCCGCCCGCGGGGATGACGCCGGAGATACCGCCGCACCGCCGGGGACCCGACCGACCCCTCCCACCCGCGGGGACGACGCTTATCTCCGGAGGCTTCAGGTTCGGCGTCCCCGGAACCCTCCCCGTCCGAGGGGACGACGCCGGAGATACCGCCGCGCCGACGGGAACCCGACCGAACACTCCCACCCGCGGGTACGACGCGTATCTCGGGAGACTTCCGGTTCGGCGTCACCCGAACCTTCCCCGTCCGCGGGGATGATGCCGGAGATACCGCCGCGCCGCCGGGAACCCGACCGAATACTCCCACCCGCGGGGATGACGCGTGTCTCGGGAGGCTTCCGGTTCGACGTCCCCGGAACCCTTCCCGTCCCCGGAACCCTTCCCGTCCGCGGGGACGACGCCGGAGATACCGCCGCGCCGCCGGGAACCCGACCGAACACTCCCACCCGCGGGGTCGACGCGTGTTTCCGGAGGCTTCCGGTTCGGCGTCACCCGAACCTTCCCCGTCCGCGGGGAAGACGCCGGAGATACCGCCGCGCCGCCGGGAACCCGACCGAACCCTCCCACCCGCGGGGACGACGCGTGTCTCCGGAGGCTTCCGGATCGACGTCCCCGGAACCCTTCCCGTCCGCGGGGACGACGCGTTCGCCGCGAACGCGGTTCCTACGCTTCCGCGAACCGCGGCAACTTGATGCGGGCGCCCATAACACCCTATGACCCGGCAACGCCGAATCGAGGGAATCATGTCCGAGCCGACGATACTCGTCGCCGACGCCGGCGGCACCAACACCCGCGTGGCGCTCGCCGATGGATTTTCGGTGCGGGGCGACACCCTCCGCGAGTTCCGCAACCGAGACGAAGCCGATGCCGGACGAGGCCTCGACGACGTGCTCGCCGGCTACCTGAAAGATCGCGGTGAATCCGGGCAATTGGCGGGAGCCTGCGTCGCCGTGGCCGGTCCGGTGCGCGGCGGCGAAGGACGGCTGACCAACATTGGTTGGTCCTTGAGCGAATCCCGCCTGTCCGCCGCGACCGGTGTCGAACGGGCGCTCGTCATAAACGACATGCAGGCGTTGGGGCATTCGCTCGACCACATCGCCGAAGAAAAAGCGCCACTCCTCTACGGAGGCCGCGCGGACATCGACGACCCGACCCGATTGGTGATCAACGTGGGCACCGGCTTCAACGCGGCCCATGTGATCGAAACCCCCGCGGGCAGGATCGTGCCTCCGGCCGAGGCGGGCCACACCAATCTGCCGATCCGAACCGAGGCCGATCTCAGGCTCGCGCATTATCTGGAAAGCCACGCCCCCCACCGCCACGGATTTCCCTCCATCGAGGACGCGCTTTCGGGACGCGGGGTGGAGCAGGTGCATTTGTGGGTCGCGCGTGAAGCCTCGGCGGAACCGCTGCCCGACAGCGTCGCGCTAATGGACGCGCTGGCGCGGGAAGAGCCTTTGGCGCTCAAGACCGCCGAAGTCGTGATCCGTCTCCTCGGAGCGGTATCCGGCAACCTCGCGCTCGCCACCCTTCCGTTCGGCGGCATCTACTTCGCGGGTGGAATGGCGAGGGCGCTTTCGGCCCATTTCGACCGCTTCGGCTTCATCGAGGCGCTGCGCGACAAGGGCCGCTTCGCCGGCTTCGCCGAAAGCTTCGGCGTTTCCGTCATCCTCGACGACCACGCGCCGCTCATCGGATGCGCGGCACTCTCCAAGGAACGCCTTTCGCGCTGAAGGGACGTTCCGCGAACCCGGGCGGGGACGGGCCCCAAAGCCCACCACCGAATCCGCGTCGGGATACCCGCGCCTCACGGCGATGATCGGCACTTGCCTTGGCGCGGGGAGAAATCATAGGGAAAACCATTGAGGCGGCGTGAATTCCCTCGCGCCCATGCGCGGCGGAAAATTCGCCTTGCCTCATCACCATTTTGCAATACATGGAGCCATTGACCGGGAAGAAAGGACGCGACGGCGGGGCGGGAGGAGTTGGCCCCGGCGGAGAAACGGGAGGAACCGGGTTTGGCGGAGTGGCGGGAGGCGGTGGCCCCGGCGGAGGAACGGGAGAAGGAGCGGAGGCGGGAAAGACTGCGGAGGTCTCGGAAAGGGACCGGAGAATGGCTGGCAGAGCACTGGCGGTCACCCGATTCCAGCCGAATTTGGTCGGGTTAATTTGAACCGAAACAGGAATTATAGAACAACGCCCGGGCATGCAGGGTCGAGAAGTCCGGACAGCCGGTCGCGAATGGGCTGTGCCACATCGTGGTTCCAATCGCGTTCAAAAAAGATTTGAGTGCCAACGGTATTGATGGCATCAGTGGCGCGAGCCGCGTAGAGGTAAATCCGAATCGTTGAAGGACGTCGAACACAATCGTCATCCGTTGTCGTGTTCGCATCCAAGTCGCTGACGCTCTATCCGAACGCCATGCGCATGCTGACCCGGGACGACAATCCCGACATCATCGTCCGGTCCCTGCGTGAATGCCAAAGGATCTCGGCCGCGTGTTCGCCCGGAGATATCCGGGAATCGGTAAATTTATTGGCGGGTTCCCACGCCTTCCCGCCCAATGATGGATATGTGAATTTCGGAATGCCGGATCATTCCGCGAAAATCGAGTGAAGGGAAAGGGTTCCCGCAAAGGAGGATTATTGGAGGGATCTGGATAACGATTAACAACACGCCGGTGTTCAAGGACTTCTGACTGGCCCAATCCATCCCCCCGGCGGAACTTGGAGGATTTCCCCGCGGCCCCTGGAACCCGGGCCGACTGAATCGCGCGGGGTCCATTCAAACGATCCACTCAACCATGGAGCATCCCGTGACGCGGGATTCCCCGCGGACGGCGAAGGGAACCCCATGGACCACGGCCGGAATTCACGAACTCGTCTTCTTCGCCCGATCCGGGGTATAAACCGCTGGAAGGTGCATTCCGTATGTCCAACCGGAACTCAGGAAATAGATGGTCGTGGCGATCCGGAATCGGGCCGATGCCACATCTTCAAGCGACCGAAGGTGCGACGGAAACATCGGCTTTGTCCGAGTCGTCGGCTCCCCTCATCGCCTGCAACGGTTGGGGTGGCTGGCGCAACGCGCCTCCATCGCCGAACGCGATGTAAAGCCAACCCCGAGTGGTCCGCCACCGAAACCACAAGCGGTTTGGTCGGGCCACCCCGCGGATGCCAACCAGACCATCACCACGCAAACCGGGAGCCGGCGCTGTGTCCCGAACCCGGATATTCGATCATCCGAACGACGAGAACAGATAATCTTCCATACCGGCGGCCGCGACCGGCGCGACAGGCGCCGGAGCGAAGTCCCCGTCATCGAAGCGGATCACCTCGACGCCGACCAAACGATCCGGGTGGTCGCTCGCTCCCGCGTCGTGGGGATCCCGGACCATGAATTCGGTGACGGTTTCTCCGTCCGCTCCGGTGCTCCGGTTGATGGTGATCGAATAGTCCCCACGGTTTCCGCCATAGATCACCACGTCGTGTCCCTCGCCGCCGTCGACGATGAGCGACCCGCTCTGGACTCCGCCGGGGTCCGCGGTGAACGTGTCGTCCCCACGGCCTCCGACCAGCGTCATGTCGTAGCCGCTCGCGCGGCCTTGGACATCGACGCTGAACGAGTCATTCCCGTCGCAGCCCTCGACCCGCATCGAGTTTCCGGAGCGGATCCCAAGAATGTCGATGTCGAACGTGTCGTCTCCGCCGTCGCCGTGCATCTCCATGTAGTCGCCGCTGCCGTTGCCTTGAAGAACGCCGCGAGTGTCCCTCCCCCCGATGGTCATGTTGAACGTGTCGTTCCCCTCTCCTCCGCGCATGACCGATCCGAGTCCGGCCAAATCGTCGCCATCCACATTGATGTGGAACACGTCGTCGCCATCGTCGCCGTGCTCCGCGGTGTCGGCTCCGCTCCCATCCCCCACGATCTCCAGCCTGAAAGTGTCGGCGCCTTCGCCTCCATACATCGTGCTGTGGTATCCGCTGTCGGTCGCCAGCGCCGCGGTGTCCAGAATCAGGGTGTCGTCCCCATCGCCGCCGTACGACGTGTTATAGTTTCCGCTCCCGATGTCGCCCGCCTAGATTTGAAGGGTGTCGTCGCCGCCGCCGTAAAACACTCTCTCGTCACCATCTTCGTAGATGACGGCCTGGATCGTGAGGACGTCGTTCGCTCCCCCTCCATACAACTCGGCATGGCCGCCGTTCTTCACCGTGAGGGTGTCCGCCCGGTCCCCTCCATACAGGACTTCGTCGCCCCGCGTTTGATATATCCCCTCCACCATGTTCCGGTCATCGCGCAAACCGGGCACTTCGTACCACACGGAAGGCCCACCGTAATCCAATTCCGTGATCCCGGTCGAAAGGCGCGTC
>JANQKA010000656.1 GCA_028281405.1 Hasllibacter sp.
TCTTCGCGATCCGGAAGCCGGGGGAGCCTCCAGTGCGTGTGGTGACGATGGCCGGGAAGCGGTCAAGAGGAAAATTCGAGATTTTTCCCTCGAGTTCCTTTTGTCGCCGTGAGTGGCCATCGACTTCCGGACGATGCGAACGTTGTCCGATACCCAGGACCGAGCGACATCAGGGATGGCGGGATTTTGTCGAAGGCATTCCGCCTCCGTCCGGACCGTCCCGATGACACAGGCCTTTCCGTGAACTGGATGGAATATTTCCGAGACCTCGATAAGCCCGGTCAACTGTCCGAGATTCGGCGCGCTTCGCGGCTGTCCCGCAAGCGTAACGGCCGCTTTGGAGAATTGAACGTCGGAGCGGTTCGCGCGGGGTTGGCCTCCATGCCCGAGGGCATTGGCGTCGTGCATTCACCCATGAGCGGAGAAGCCGGATGCGACGCGGACCCGTCTCGGCGAGATCGTCGGGCTTCCACCGGGGGATTCTCCTCAAAGCCTCTTGATGGGCGGAAAATGCCCTGTGTGTTTCGAAACTCCACCCGGCGGTCGAGGATTGATAAACGAGGATCGCGCGGAAATCCCGCGGGCCGTCGAATGGATGAAGCCCAAACATATCGGTCAATCGAATTCCGCCCTGCGTCCCGCGGCCGCTCGGCGCAGAAGCGCCGCGTCCACGTCCACCGCCACGAAGGTGGCCCCGGCCTCGAGCGCCCGCCGGGCGATTTCGGCGTTGGCGGAAAGAAAACCCGCGGGTTTGCCCGCGGCCACGATCCGTCCGATCGCGTCGTGAACCGCCGCCATCACGTCCGGATGGGCGATCCGCCCGAGATGTCCCATGGTCGCGGCCAAGTCCGCGGGGCCCACGAACACGCCGTCGACGCCGTCCACGCCGGCGATGCCTTCGAGGTTGTCCATGGCCTCCAGGGTTTCGACCTGCACCAGGACGCAAATCTCCTTTCCCGCGAGGAGGCTGTAATCCTCGATTCCGCCCCAGCGCGACGCGCGCGTGCTGCCCGCCACGCCCCTGACGCCGCGCGGCGGGTAATGGGCGGCGGCGACCGCCATTTCCGCCTCTTCCGCGGACTGGACGTACGGCACGAGGATCGTCTGCGCGCCGAGGTCGAGGACGCGCTTGATTTCAACCGCGTCGTTCCACCCGACGCGCACGGCGCAGGAGACCGGATAGGGGGCGGCGGCCTGCATCAGGGGAAGCGTGTCCTCGGCGCGCATCGGAGAGTGCTCGGTGTCGATGAGCATCCAGTCGTAGCCGCAACCGGCCAACATCTCCGAGACGGACGGGTCGGGGATGGTGTGCCAGATTCCGATCTGGCGGCGGCGGTCGGCGATCGCCGCCTTGAAACGGTTCTGAGGCAGATTCACGCGGGTCACTCCACGATTTGCAGGATCCGGCGGACGGCGGCGGCGTACCCTTCCGCTCCGAGGCCGGCGATCACGCCGTCCGCCCGGAGCGAGACGTGGGAGTGGCGCCGGAATTCCTCCCGCCGGTGGATGTTGGAGACATGCACCTCGATCACGACGCCGTCGAAGGAATTGAGCGCGTCGAGGATCGCGATGGAAGTGTGCGAATAAGCCCCCGGATTTATCACGATGGCGTCGGATTTTCCGCGCGCCGCCTGAATCGCGTCGACGAGCGCGCCCTCGTGGTTGGACTGTTCCGCGGTCAATTCCCAACCGCCGGGAAGGAGCGCACGAACGGCCGATTCGACGTCGGCCAATGTGTCGCGCCCGTATAGCTCGGGCTGGCGTTGCCCGAGAAGGTTGAGGTTGGGCCCGTTCAGGAGCGTTATGTGAGGCATGTGGGCGCGGTCCGACTCGATTCTGTTTCGGCTTATAGACCGGGTCGGGTTGTCGGGACCAGACTTCGGGAGCGATTCGAATGCCTCCCGCGGCTTGTTCCGGGGGCCAAATCCCACTCTCCACCGGCCGCTTCCCCGCCCTCGAGGCCCTCCATTTCCTCAATTGCCCCTAACAACGGGGGGCGTCGAGGGTGCGAATCCGGGTCCGATATCAGGTTCTCCGGGGTGGGCCGCTCACCGGGCGCTTACACCTGTGAAGGTTGTCGCGGCCGATTCGCCGGCCGAGGCGGCGCGTTCCCCCGCGGCTGGAAGGCGATTGTGCGCTTACCTCCTCCGCGACCCGTTTGGCGGAAAGATGTGTTCCCACGCAAGCCTTGAACGCCGCATTCCCCGGCGCTCCGCGTGAGCGGAGGATTTGTGGATTCCGCGATCCCGTCGGCTCGCCCGCGTTCATCATGGCCGCGGAAGGGGGTGCCCCCAGGCGGGATTCGTCGAAGGGAGCGAGGGAACGTCAGTCCCGAATGATGTCCGCGGCCGTTCCCGCGCGCGTTTCCATTCGCTTTGAAGCGCGGTAGACCGTGACGGAGGTGTTGTCATGAATGTCGCGTTGATCGGACTGGGAATGGTCGCGGGCGTGTTCGCGGACGCGATCCGGAATTCGGACGTGGTGCGGCTCAAGTCCGTACACGCCAGCCGGGCGGAGAGCGCGACCGCCTTTCTGAACGCCAACCCGGATCTGGAGGCGGCCGCCGCGGCCGGTCTGTCCGACATAGCCGCCGACCCGGACATCGATTTCGCGATCGTGGCCACGCCGCCGGACGCCCGGTCGCGGATCGTGTCCGAATTGGCGGCGGCCGGGAAACCGATCCTGATGGAAAAACCCGTGGAGCGCACTCTCGCCGCGGCGACCGCGTTGGTGGAGACGTGCGAGGCCGCCGGCGTCCCTTTGGGAATCGTCCTTCAGCACCGGGCGCGCCCGGTCGTGGCGGAACTCGCGGGCCGGGCCCTCGGGGATCCTCTGATGGTGGAATGCACCGTCCCGTGGTGGCGTCCGCAAAGCTACTTCGACGCGCCGGGGCGCGGCACCTACGCCCGGGACGGAGGGGGCGTGATGCTGACGCAGGCCATCCACGCCTTCGATTTGATGCTGAAGATCGCGGGGCCCGTCGCCGAGGTGACGGCGATGACGGGAACGACGGGATTCCATAGAATGGAGGCGGAGGATTTCGCGACTGCGGGGTTGCGGTTCGAGAATGGAGCCCTTGGCCACGCGATGGCGACCACCGCGGGTTTCCCGGGCCGGGGAGAGACGATCACGCTGCATTATCGCGGCGCGTCGGCGCGGCTCGCGGCGGGGGAGTTGCGGATCGACCGGCAAGACGGAACCACGGAGACGGTCGGAAGCGCC
>JANQKA010000706.1 GCA_028281405.1 Hasllibacter sp.
CCCCGGAGCGAGGATGGCGTTCGATGACGCTCCGATGGGCATGCACCGCTCTCAGCGCGGAACCGCGCGGTTCGACGCGGCGCTGACGAAGCGGAGAACTGATTCCCGCCGGAGGCCTGTATGGCGCGGGTCGGCGCGAGGACAACAGTGGCTTCGCATACGCCCCTTGGAGGTGAACGATCGGATCCTCCCCCGGCGCCGGATGGTCGCCCGGGGAGCCCGTCTCCTGCCAGCGTTGACTTCGCCGGGTCGATGTTCCGACGCGCTCCGGATTTCCGACCCCGCGCGACCGCGGCCCGCCCTGGTGTGTCACCGGGAGAAGATTTTCGTGCGACGAACCGACCTCACCGAGGAATTGTCCGTTATTCGGCGCCGTTCCGCCCCCATTGCGTGAACGCGTCATACCGGGTGCGGGCGGAACGCCTAGGCCCGCCTTTCGTCGGGAGTCGCGCGCCCCGGTGTCGCGGAATTTCGCCCGTGTTGGCGTGTTCCTTCGGATCGGCGTTGGCCGGGATGGATTCCGCTCGGGGGATTCGGATCCGGCGGCCCGGATTCCGGCGGCGCGGGGAATCCGCTCGGAGTTTCGGGCCTGTTTCGTGTTTACGACTTTCGGCTCCGAGGCCCGGGCGACGCGCTTGGTGTCGTCACCGCTCCCTCCCCCCGAAGGGATGCCGCACGGTCATCCACCGCGCCGGGATGGATGCGCGTCCGCCTCACTTCCGGAGCCTTCCGATGACCGCTCCGCCGGCCACGTGGTGATTCGCCCGCGGTCGGCCCGGAGGCTGGTCCACCCGTTCCGTGGATTCTCCATGTCGCATCCAACGCGGGCGGGCCGGTGTCCGCGGCGGATTTTCCGCCACCGACGGGCCGCCGCTTCCGGGAGGGCGCCGCCCGGCGGCGGTTCGGCGCCGGATTCCGCCCGCCTTGACATCGGAGGGGTTCGCGTACACCGTGGCATTCCGGCAATTCGCGTCGGGAGCGGAAGATTATCCGCCGGTGACACGGTTGTCGCGTGTAGCCATTTCCGTCGGCCCCGCATGGCGCGTTGCGGGTCGGCGGCATCGAAACGGATCATGGTGAAGGAGACAATGATGTTGATTTTGACCACCACGGACCGCCCGGGCTGGCGTAACGACGAAACATCCATGAAGTCCGCGGCGCGCCGCGGAGGTGGAACGGCGGGAGCCATGACCGCCGCGATTGCGCTGTCCGGCTGTGGAAATGATGGGGGAGGCGGGGGCGGATCCCCATCCACGTCTCCCAACTCACTGACCGGGTTCGTTCCCGGCGACGGGGCCATCACCCAGCCCATCGAGGCGTCCGGGGCATTCGGAAACCTGTCCGGCGACGGTTCGCTGACATACAGTGCGGTGGTGGGCGATGACGGAGCCGGGCTGGACTCGGTCGGTTTGATGATCGACGCCCAAACCGGGGAAATCACCGGAGAATTCACCGGGATGGACGGCGCGGAGATCACAGTCACCGCCTTGGGCGACGCGGACGCCGTCAGGGGAACGGCGACGGTCACCATCCAAAGAAGCGATCCGCCGAAGTTGTCGGACACGCCCCTGCGGGACCGGATCGCCACGGCGGGCACCCAAATCGCGCCCATCGGCGTGGAGTCGGCGTTCGAGGATACCGACGTTGACGACACGCTCCGGTTCGAGGCGACGGTCCGAAACGACGGGGCCGCGTTGTCCACGATTGGCTTGGAGATCGACGCTGAGACCGGGGAGATCACCGGAGAGATCACTAGCGAGGAGAACGTGACGATCACCGTCACCGCGACCGATGGAAGCGGCCAAAGCGTCACTGACGATTTCGTCGTCACGGTCGTGGCCGCCGGCGCGGCGCCTCCGAATCGGACCGAGGTGATCGGTGAGGAGATCGACCCGATCGATCTGAACGGGCTGTTCCCCGCTTCCGGCGGCGAAACGCCGAATCTCGTCGTGACGTTCGACCGGAGCGACTCGGGATTGACGTTCGACGCGTCGACGAGCCGGATCACGGGGACGCTCGCCGGGGCCGGAGACGTGACGGTCTCCGTCACCGACGGCGGCGCATCGCCGGTGGCCTTCGTCATCTCCGCGGTCGAGGCGGGGGGTCCACCAATGGTGACGGCCCAAGCTCCATCGAATCCCATGGTTTTGACCACCGGTGTGGAATTGGCCTCACCGATCGATGTCCGCACCGGGTTCGCGGATCCGGACGGGAACGGCACGCTGACCTTCTCCGTGTCGGGATTGGACGGCACCGGCCTGACGTTCGAGGACGGGGAAATCAGCGGCACGTTCACAGGAGACCGGGACGCGGAAATCCGCGTCGTGGCGGGCGATGGACTGTCATCCGTCGCGCACATCCTTCGAATCACCGCGAACACGGCCCCGGCGGCCACGGACGGGGCGCCCGGAACGCTGATCCTGACGACCGGCGCGACCTGGATTCCACGCTACCGCCAGTCGGGATCGACACCTGGATCGAATGTTTCGAAGTAACATGGAAAGCCGCCGAGCAAACGGCGGGCACTCCAATGCCTTGGCGGGGGCTTAGAATTGGCGCCATGAACAAAGAGGAGGCTTCGATATCCGCCTTCTTGGAAACACCAGGCGGATTTGCCGAACATCAGGTTATCTATCTTGCAAAACGTTGGCAGCAGGCTGATTTGCTCGACTTGCTGAA
>JANQKA010000728.1 GCA_028281405.1 Hasllibacter sp.
CCCGGCGCATGGTGGAGGCGGATATGCGGCGCGCGAAGACCCTTCAGGCGTTGTTCAAAAGGTACCGCCGTCCGGGCGACATCGTTTTCGCTTGGGCCGCCCTGATCTTCTCGGTGTTCCTGCTGTCGCAAATCCAAGAGCAGACGGTTTGGCGCGGCGGTGACAATATCTTCGCCCAGCCCCGATTCTGGCCGGCGGTGTCCCTGATCGGAATGGCGGGCTTCGCCGCGCTTCATCTCCTTGGCTCGGCCCTGTCCGAGCGCGTCGAAGGCCGCTGGCGCGAAGTCCGGTTGTGGGCATCGTCCCTCGAGTATGCCGGCTGGTTCATCGTCTACGCCGCGGTCGTGCCCCACGCGGGCTACCTTCCGGCCACGGTGGTTTTCGCGGTCCTTCTGGCTTTCCGGGCCGGTTACCGGAGCGCCGTCGCGCTCGGCCTCGCGGCGTTGTGCGCCGTCGCGACCGTGGTACTGTTCAAGACGCTTCTGCGGGTGAAACTGCCCGCCGGCCGGATCTACGAGGTGCTGCCGGATGGACTTCGCCAGATCATGATGACGCACTTCTGAGGGTCGGATCTTGGAAAACCTGCTGGCCGGGGCCGAAATGCTGGCCCGCTGGGACGTGCTTCTGGCGCTGTTGGTCGGCTCGATCGGCGGGGTCGTCATCGGCGCGATCCCCGGGGTCGGACCCGCGGTGGCCATAGCGGTCCTGCTGCCCGCGACCTTTTCGCTTGACCCGATCGTCGGGCTGACGATGCTTCTCGGAATCTACGGATCCTCCATGTACGGGGGCGCGATCCCCGCGGTTCTGATCAACACGCCGGGCACGGCGGTAAACGCGCTGACCTCCTATGACGGCTATCCGATGACGCGGCGGGGAGAGGCGCACCGAGCCGTGTCCCTCGCCTACAGCGCCTCGTTCTGGGGCGGAATCTTCGGCATCCTGTGCCTGATTCTCCTGTCTCCGGTGCTGGCCCTCGTCGCGCCCATGTTCGGAAGCCGGGAAATTTTCCTCGCGGCCCTTCTGGGCATCGTTCTGGTCATTCTCGCGCACCGCGGGCAGATATTCGCCGCGGGAATGCTCGCCATGTTCGGGATTTTCCTGCAGACCGTGGGGTTGGACGCGGTCACCTACACGCAAAGGTACACGTTCAATTTCGGCTTTCTGACCTCCGGCGTGAACCTGATCGTGGCCGTGCTGGGACTTTTCGCCCTCAGCCAGGCGTTCTTCCTTTTGACCGGCGCGGACGCCAAGCCCGACGCGAGACCCGTCACCGGGCGCATGACTGTTGGGATCAGGGAGCTGTTCCGTCACAAGCGCGTGGCGTCTGTCGCGTCCGGGTTTGGCGTCATCCTGGGCATGATCCCCGGGACGGGAGAGTTCACCGCGCAATTCATGAGCTACACCTACGCCCGGAAAACGTCCCGTACGCCCGATGATTTCGGGAATGGCGCTCCCGAGGGACTGGTCGCGTCGGAAGCGGCCAACAACGCCGTTCCCGCGGCGGCGATGATTCCTCTTCTCGCGTTGGGCATCCCTGGCGAGGCGTTGACGGCGATGATGCTGTCGGTGTTCTACGTCCACAACGTCGTTCCGGGGCCGCAGCTCTTCCAGAACAACATCGACCTTGTCTATGGACTTTATCTCGCGTTGATCGTTCTGAACGTCATCGTGATGGTGTTCCTGCTGTTCTCCACCAACATCCTGATCAGGATCATCCGCGTTCCGACCCGTTTTTTGGGCGTCATGATCCTGACTTTGTCCTTCGTCGGGGTTTACAGCCTGCGCAACTCGCTCACGGACTGCATGTTGTCGGCGGGCTTCGGCGTGCTGGGACTGGTGTTGAAGCGGCTGAATCTTCCCATCGTCCCGATCGTCTTGGGCATGGTCCTGGGCGGCATCATGGAGGTCAAATTGCGCTCGGCTTTGCCGCGCTTGAATTCGCCACTGGACATGATTGAACGCCCGGTTTCCCTCATTCTGTTCGTCATGATTCTATTGGTTCTGGCGGTTCATTTCGGGGCTTTGATCCGGGAGCGAAGGGCCGGCGATTCGGAAGAGGATCACGAAATTCACGATTCCCAACAAAGGTGACCGCGATGGGCGGTGGCCGCGTCAAGGAGCGCATCCGTGAATTCAAGAATCGTCACGGAGCGGTGCCGGGAGGCTCCAACGCTCCGTTCTCGAATCTCGG
>JANQKA010000729.1 GCA_028281405.1 Hasllibacter sp.
TCACCGCGCCCGGGCTGAGCCTCACACTTGAAGGAGTCACGGCGCATCTCATCGAAGGCGACGACTATTTCTTCGTCACTTCGTGATGAATTCGAAGGCGCGGATCGACAATCTCCGATGCTTCGTCGACACCGTTGGAAGTTTCATCCCGCGCGGACCGTGGGGAAGCCGTGGTTTCCTCGGGCGGGAACGGTTGCCGAATTAGAGCGTCGGCGACTTGGTCGCGAACACCACTTCGGTTGACGATGGTGGTCGGCGCGCTCCAACGGTTCGCGTTGCCTTCACGCGGCTTGCGCCACTGAATCCATCAAATCCAACGGCGATCAATAGGGAAGGATGGCGTCCGACGCGACGCGACACGGAAATCGACGGAGCGCGATGCTGTCTGGTGGCGATGATGACACGTTCGGCCTGAAAGGGAGGGTTCCCAAGGGAAGCGTGGCGGAGGCGGCTTGCGTCCCTTCGACCGTTCGGATTTCAGTCGCGGTCTCCGGGCTTCGTCGAGACGCGGAGATCGAGGCGTGGATGGACAGGCGCATGCGGGGGGGGTGCGGACCAAGCCAGGATCGGGTTTCCGTCGGCTCGGGACGATGACCCAAGGCCGACTTGGGATTTTTTGGCTCCGGAGTTCAGTAGGCCCCACAGTCGGGGGCATCCCGGAAGGGTGACGTCCCGGGGCAATGCGAATTTCAGTAGACCATCCGCCGGAGGGTTGCGGTAGCGGACGGACGGGTCATCCCGCGCCGGCGTCCAAACGATTCCGGAGTGATCGTGATATGATCGGCGCGGGGCTCTGACGCGCCCTGTTCGTCCCGCCGCGCGCGCGCCAACCATGGCGATCGGGGCTCCACATGGGCCAAGCCGCCATGCCGATCCAAGGCCGACCATCGGAAATTCCAGTCTTCCGGGCTTCGCGAACCCGTTTGTGCGGAAGGTCAATCATCGTGTCGCTGTCCCAGTGAACCGTCAGTTCCCAACCGATTTTTTGCGCGACGCGGCCTGAATTCGCTTATTTTCAAGCTATAATTGTGCTTGCGCGGCGATAAAAGATTTGTGAACAAGGCACCTGCGGGCGAATCGCGAAGCGGTCACCCGGGGAACGGGAGGCGCGGGCCCGACATCCCGCACCCCCATCCTTGGTTTGCTTGGCGTTCGACGCGGTTTGATGTGCGGCACTCGACCCGGCTTGAGAGGTCGCGACAGGGACCAAGGAGGACGAGATGAACGACGATTTACATTCCAACCACACTCCGCGCCGTTTTCTCGGCGACCAATCCCGAGGGCGCGCGTCCTTCACCGTGACCGCGGGGTCCGCCGCCGCGCTCGGAGCCCTGGCCGGGTGCGGCGGTGGGTCAACCGGTGGGGCAACAACCTCGTCCTCGACCGGCCCGACAACCAACGGACCGACCACGATCGGCGCGGAAAACACATCCCCCGTGGCCACGACCACCCCTTTCCCGAACCAGACCTTGGAGGCGAATTCCCCGATCGTCCCCATCAATCTCGCCGTTGGATTCTTCGATGACGCGGACGGAGACACCCTCACCTTCACCGTGGCGGGGTTGGAGGGCACCGGTTTGAGCTACGACGGCGAGACCCGCCGGATTTCCGGCTCGATCAGGGACGCGCGCTCCGTCGTGTTGACCGTCACCGCCTCCGACGGGGAGGGAGGAACCGCGTCCAGGGTTTTCACCCTGACCGCCGAGGACCGCGCGGATGGAGCCGCGGCGCGGCCCATGATCATCTCCACCGGCCTCGTGTACGGGCGGGACGCGGTCGAAGGCGATGAAATCGAACCCATCAATGTGGCCGCCGGGTTCGAGGATCCCGACGAGGGTGGCGACGACTTGACGTACGCCGTGAACTTCACGCGTGAAGACAGCGGTCTGAGCTACGATCCAACAACCGGTATGATAAGCGGAGAATTCTCGGGAACCGAAAACGTGACCGCGGTCGTCACCGTGACGAACGGCGATGGCGAGAACGCCACATCGGTTGAACACCGGATCCTGTTTACCGCCGAATCCGTCGATCCCGTGGATGTCGGAGAGGGGGAGGGCATTGACGAAAATGGAGGTGAAGGTGGAATTGGAAACGGGTCGCCGGTGACTGAAGATAAGACCGGCTCCGGGCCCTCCGCGGACGACAGGGAAGCCACTCTCGGCGGGTTGTTCGTCTACCAACCTCCGGCGGCCGCGGTCCGCGGCTCGGGAGCGAATGTGATATACGCCGCGACACTGTCCAACGGCACCTCCTTGGAAAGCGTGGGCTTGGAGATCGATGAGCAAACCGGTGTGATCAGCGGTGTGTTCACTGGATCGTCGGATGTTCCGCCGGAGGATCAAGTCGCCAAGGGCATCAACCCGAAGGAGAGGAGCGATGAGCCCGAGGATCCGAAACCAATCGAGAATCCGACCGCGGCGCAAGCCTCCATCGCGATGGAGAACGAGGGAGGATCGGATGAAGCACTCGCGCCGGACGAAGTCGATGAACCGGGAGACGAAGATGGTTCGACCAACGGGGATGACCGGGAGGGCGAAGAAGGCTCGACCAACGGGGATGATCCCGATGATGACGAAGAATCGGATGGCGATGCTTCCGTGGCGCTGACGGTGGAGGATTTGTCGGGAAGCCGAGGAGAATTCGACGCGCTTGAAATTGAAATCAAGGAGATCGACGTCGAAACCGAAGAGGAAACGATTATTCAAACCGCCAGCATTTCATTCGACATCGAGGGCAACCCTCAAAGATCCATCGGTGCGCTTCGAGAAAACCTGATAATAGGGAAAAGGAGTGACGCGGGCGTCGAAACCGGGACTGATTTGAATATCGACGCGGCCTTGGGATTCGCGGGAGATTTCGCGGCTGGCGCGGATTTGACATACTGGGCTATGGGGCAGGATCCCATCGCGAGGGAATTTTACGGTGATGACGCCTGGAGATTCCACCTTAATCAAATAGGCATAGAAATAGATTCGGAGACCGGCATGATATCGGGAGAATATGAAGCCCAAAGGGATTTCACGATTTATGTCACGGCAAGTGATGGAATTCAGTTCGTGACCAGACATTTTGAAATCTACGCTCCTCCGGTATTCATCCAACCCGGGGGAGAATCTACCTTGGACTGGTATTCCGGAAGGAATTTGGAGGACGCCATTCCAGGAGGGCAACTCGCGTATGGCAATTTCAATTCGTTCGGCGCGTATTGGTTCGCTTTCTCGCCCTCCGGGGATGTGTTGACCTATTCCGCACCGGAACTCGAAGGAACGGGATTGAAAATGGAACCCAATGGCTGGGTTCATGGATATCTCGAAACCGACGAAGAAGATCTCACGTTCACCTTGATCGCGAGCCGCGACAATGGTGCTTACGTCGAAGGGACCATGACGATTCCCGTGAACCGGCCGCCCGTTGACGGAAAATTTCCTCTGCCCGACGCATTCGCGTTCAACGTTGACGATCGGGGAGTCGCGCATGTCGACGCCGAGACCGCTTTCAGTGATCCGGAAGGTGGGGAGGTGACCATCGAGGATCGGGGTTACAATTGGGGGGCCACGCTTGATGATCAGTCCAACATCGTCATGGACGATGATGCCACACTCGGCCACGCCCTTTTTCGCGCGGAGGACTCCGTGGGACATGGCACTCACAAGTTGATTAGATTTGAAAAGAGGGACGCGCCGGCGATCCTCGATTTGCAGGGAATTGTCAGTGATCCCATGTTTGTTCACGGTGTGGACGGCAATTCCGTTGATGTGAGCCGACATTTCCTGAGCCGGGCCGGAGGTGTGGCCAGTGGCGATGCTCCACTGGAATTCAGCGCGGACGGTCTTGATGAAATCGGGTTGTGGATTACCGACGACGGATCAATCAGGGGACGGGCGCTGACCGCGGAGGAGACCGTGACCGTGGAGGTCAC
>JANQKA010000741.1 GCA_028281405.1 Hasllibacter sp.
CACGCGGCGGGAACCACGCCGGACACGGGGATGATTCGATGGCCAACATCTACGATGTCGCCAAGGCGGCGGGAGTGTCGCCGAAAACGGTGAGCCGCGTGCTCAACCGCGACGCGCCCGTGTCGGACAAGACCCGCCGGGTGGTGACCGAAGCCATGGACGCCCTCGGCTACGTGCCTTCCCACGCCGCCCGGTCCATGAAATCGCGCCGTTCCGGACTGATCGGGCTGATCACGGGAGCGATCAGCGGAGCCGGCGAACTGGCGGCTCCCGCAGGCCTGCCGGAACTCTTCATCGTGCGCGGCGCACAGGCGGTGATCGAAAATTCCGGCAAGACGCTGCTCATCTCGGACACCGGCGGACGGCCGGACCGCGTCCCCGGCCTCATCCGGGCCTTCCGGGAGCACCGCGTCGAGGGGCTGCTCTACGTGGCGGACCATCACAAGCCGCTGGAATTCCCGCTGCCGGGCCGCGCGCCGCGCATGGTTCTGGTGAATTGCTTCGACGACGCGGGAACGCCCGCCGTGATTCCGGACGACGGGGCCGGGCAGCTCGCGCTGACCCGGACGGTCCTCGACGAAGGGCACCGGCGGGTCGGCCACCTGACGCTGGCCCCCGGCATGGAGGCCGCGCGGTTGCGGCTGGAAGGCTACCGGGCCGCGCTCGGAGAGGCCGGGATCGCGTTCGACCCCGAGCTGGTGGCCTCCGCGGATTTGTTCGGGTCGCCCGGAGAGCACCAGTTGATCTGGGACGCGCTCGACAAATTCCTGGCGCTGGACGAGCCGCCCACCGCGATTTGCTGCGGCAATGATCGACTCGCCATGGCCGTGTACGGCATCCTGCGCGGGCGCGGCGTCGCGGTGCCGGAACAGGTGTCGGTGGTGGGATACGACGATCACCGGTTGATCTCGGAAACGCTCCACCCCGCGCTGACGACCGCGGAATTGCCCTACAGCGCGATGGGCGCGCGGGCGGCGCAGCTGCTGCTCGATCTGATGGACGACCCGGAAGCCCCCGCGCCGGACGCGCCCTTGCGCGTCGGAGGAAGGGTCAGGCGGCGCGGATCGCTGGTCGCGCCTCCGAAATCGCAGGACAACGTCATCAAACTCAAAGGGAGGAATACGAAATGAACAGGAAACTCGCGCTCGCCGCAGCACTCGCGGCCTGCCTTCCCGCGTCCGCGATGGCGCAAACCGAGCTGAGCCTCTGGTACCACGGAGCCGGCAGCGCCAACGCCGAGGAGGCGCTGGTCAACCAGCTGGTCGAGGAATTCAACGCCGCCCAGTCCGACTGGAGGGTCGTCATCGAAACCTTCCCCCAACTCGCCTACAACGACGCCGTCGGCGCCGCCGCCCTCGCGGGCGAATTGCCCGACATCCTCGACGTCGACGGCCCCGTGATGCCGAACTGGGCCTGGGCCGAATACATGCGGCCGCTGGGCATCGACGAGGCCAAGCTGAGGGGATTCCTTCCGGGCCCGATCGGGCGTTGGAACGGGGAGGTCTACTCCGTCGGGCTCTGGGACGCGGCGGTCGCGATGACAACGCGCCGGTCGACGCTCGTAAAATACGGCATCCGGGTGCCCACTCTGGACGCGCCTTGGACCCTTCGGGAATTCAACGACGCGCTCCGGAAGATCAAGGTGTCCGGCGACTTCGAATACCCGCTCGACCTGGGCATGGCGTGGAGGGGGGAGTGGTACCCCTACGCGTTCTCGCCGTTCCTGCAGAGCTTCGGCGGAGACATCGTCGACCGCTCCACCTACCAATCCGCGGAGGGCGCCCTGAACGGGGACGCGGCGGTCGCGTTCGGCGAATGGTGGCAAAGCCTCTTCGAAAACGGCTACGCCCCGGGCACCAGCCAGGACGCCGCCGACCGCGAGGTTGGGCTGCTCGAAGGCGAATACGCCATTTCCTGGAACGGAAACTGGGCGGCCCTCCCGGTGGTCGAGGCGTTCGGGGACGACGCCCTGTTCCTGCCCGCGCCGGACTTCGGCGACGGGCCCGTCATCGGGGCGGCCTCTTGGCAATTCGGCGTTTCGGCGACGAGCGATCATCCCGAAGGCGCGCGCGCGTTCATCGAATTCGCGTTGAGGGACCGATGGTTCTCGGCCTTTTCCGATGGAACGGGCCTCATCCCCGTGACCTCGACCGCCGCGGCCGACACCAAGAACTACGCGCCCGGCGGCCCGCTGGAGGTGTTCTACGAACTCTCCGAGGCGCAGGCGCTGGTGCGGCCGGTCACGCCGGGGTACATCGTGCAGGCCAAGGTCTTCGAAAAAGCGCTGGCCGACATCGCCAACGGCGCCGACGTGGCGGACACCCTCGATGCCGCCGTCGACGAAATCGACGCCGACATCGCGCGGAACCGCGGCTACGGCCATTGATCGATGCCCCCGGGCCGCCCGGCGAATCCCGGGCGGCCCGCGAACGCGAGGAGCGGCCCCATGGCCCACGATCTGACGCGCTCCAACCGGGCCGGCTGGCTCATGGCCCTTCCGGGGGCGGCGTTGATCGCCGCCTTCATCATCCTGCCGTTCTTCCTCGCCTTCGCCTTTTCGCTGACGAATCAGCGGCTCGTCTCGCCGAACCCGACGGAATACGTCGGCTTCGAAAACTATCGGAACATGTTGGGTCTGGCGGTGTTCACGCTGGAACCCGAACGGGACGCGGACGGAAAGGCTGTCCGCGGAGCGGACGGCGAAATCGAATACCCCCGCCTGCGGAAATTCACCCGCGGCAATCCGGATTACCCCAATCTGCGGAACAAGCGGGAATGGTTCGGCTGGCGGTCGGGGGAGAACCGGGTGGTGGTCCTGGCCTCCGACGTGGTGTTCATGAAGTCGCTGGTGAACACCGTGTTCTTCGTGCTGGTGGTGGCCCCTGTGCAGGCGGGCGCGGCCCTCGGACTCGCCCTCCTGATCAATCAAAAACTCCGGGGCATCAATCTCTTCCGGGCGATCTACTTCATGCCGGTGGTCGTGTCGATCGTCGTGGTCTCGCTGCTGTGGAAATTCATCTATTCGCCCGGCGACGGACTTTTGAACAACGTCTTGTCCGCGGCGACTTTCGGGGCGTTCGAACCGCGCGACTGGCTCGGAAACACGTCCACCGCGATGGGGGCGGTCATCGCCATGTCGATTTGGCAGGGCGTCGGGTTTCACATGGTGATCTGGCTCGCCGGATTGCAGAACATCTCCCCCACGCTGTACGAGGTGGCGAAGATCGAGGGATCGGGAAGGTGGCAGACCTTCCGCTACGTGACTTGGCCGGGACTCCGGAACACCGCGGTCCTGATCCTGATCGTGATCACCATGCAGGCTTTCGCGCTGTTCGCGCAGATAAACGTGATGACCCAGGGAGGGCCCCTCGACAGCACGCAGGTTCTGGTGTTTCAGGCCGTGGAGCGCGGCTACGGAAAGCAGGACATTTCAGGCGGTTCCGCCATTTCGGTGATCCTGTTCCTGCTGGTTCTGTCGATTTCCATCCTTCAGCGCGTGATGACGCGGGAGCGCGCGTGATGGCTGCGGTCTCTTCCGACAACCGCGGCCTCCGCCTCGCCGTCCGCTACGCGGTGCTGACGCTGGTGGCGGTGATCTTCGTGTTTCCGTTGCTTTTCATGGCGATGTCCTCGCTCAAACCGGACCATCAGCTGCTGACCGACACCGGCTCGCTGCGCGCGTTCCTGCCCGTCGGCGACATTTCGTTCGACAACTACGGCGCGGCGTTCGAGCGCGCGCCCATCGGCGTATTCGTGCTGAACTCGGTGCTCGTGACCGGGGTGACGGTGGCCTTTTCGCTCCTGGTCTGCTCCATGGCGGCGTTCTCCTTCGTCTTTCTGAATTGGAGGGGCCGCGACGCCGTCTTCGGCGTGTTGTTGGCGACGTTTATAATTCCCTACGAGACGATATTCGTTCCGCTGCTTCTCATGATGTCGCAATTGCCTTGGATCGGCCGGGGCGGAATCGAGGTCGGCTGGCTCAACACCTACCGCGCGCAGATCATCCCCTTCATCGCGGACGGCCTCTCGATTTTCCTGTTCGTCCAGTATTTCAAGGATTTGCCGCGCGAGTTGATCGAGGCGTCCCGCGTCGAGGGCGCCGGATGGTGGCTCATCTACCGGAGGATCGTCATGCCGCTTTCGGGACCGGTGTTCGCGACCGCCGCCATTCTGAAATTCCTGTTCATGTACAACCAGTACCTCTGGCCCCTGATGGTCGTTCAGGCCGAGGATATCCGGCCGGTCATGGTGGGCCTCGGTTATTTCACCGATCAACTCAACGTGCCCTGGGGCGAGGTCATGGCCTATCTCACCATCATCACCGTGCCCGTGCTGGCGTTCTACCTGTCGCTCCAGCGCGCCTTCATCAGTTCGGTGGCGTCGACCGGGGTCAAGGGCTGATGGTTCTGGCGCTCGGGGACAAATGGATCTGGGACAGCTGGTACGTCCGGGACGGCGATGTCTGGCACTGCTTCTTTCTGCAGGCCGACAAAAGCATCGGCGATCCGGAGCTCAGGCATTGGAATGTCAGCTACGGCCACGCCGTCGGCGAAGACCTGCGCGACTGGAAGCATCTGGGCACCTGCTTCCGCCCCGCGGATGGTCCCGCCTGGGACGACTACACCGTTTGGACCGGTTCGGTGGCGCGCGGCGACGATGGGTTGTGGCATCTGTTCTACACCGGAACCGGTCGGGAGGACGACGGCAAAAAGCAGAAACTGGGACACGCGGTCTCCACCGACCTGCATGATTGGCGGAGGGTCGGGGACGGACAGGTCCTCGACCGCGACGACCGTTACGAGGAATACGAGCCTTCGCGTTGGCACGACCGGGCTTTCCGCGATCCGTGGGTGATCAGGGATCCGGACGGGGACGGGTGGCTGATGTATTTCACCGCCCGGAACGCCGGAGTCGGACAATCTCTCGAAGCCGGCGCGATCGGGTTCGCCACCTCTCCGGACCTGTTCGATTGGACTCTCCGGGATCCGGTGTTCACCGGAGGATTCGGGGAACTCGAGGTGCCGCAGGTGTTCGAGCGCGAAGGCGACTGGTACTGCCTGTTTTGCACCGACGCGCGGTTTTGGTCGGCCGGCGCCCGCGACAGGATCGGGCCGGCCATGACCGGCACGCATTACCTGATTGGCGAAACGGCCCGCGGTCCTTGGGAGATCGCGTCCGGTCCGATGCTCGACGGCGCGGATCCCGCCCGTCGCTACGCGGCCCGGATCGTGGAACACGGCGGGCGGATGAATCTGTTGGGGTTCCTCATGCGCGACCCCGAAACCGGGGAGTTCCCCGGAATCATCGGCGACCCGGCGCCGGTCGAAAGGATCGCTGACGGGCGATTGACGCTTTCCGGAATGGAGCGGGGAAGGAGCGCGGAATGGCGGATGTGATTCTGAGGAACGTCCGGAAGAGCTACGGTTCGGTGGACGTCATCAAGGGGGTCGACATCGACATTCCGGACGGCGGGTTCGTCGTGTTCGTCGGGCCTTCGGGCTGTGGAAAGTCCACGCTCCTGCGCATGATCGCGGGTCTGGAGGACATTTCCGGCGGCACGCTGGAAATCGGCGGAGAGGTCGTGAACGACGTGCAGGCGTCGGAGAGGGGCATCGCCATGGTGTTTCAGTCCTACGCGATATTCCCGCACATGACCGTGCGCGAAAACGTGGCTTTCGGCCTGACCATCGCCGGCGCGTCCAAGGAGGAAAAGGAGCGCAAGGTCGCGGAGGCGGCGCGGATCCTTCGAATGGAACACCTATTGGACCGGCGTCCCGGCCAATTGTCGGGCGGCCAGCGCCAGCGGGTGGCCATCGGACGCGCAATCGTGCGGAAGCCGCGGGTATTCCTCTTCGACGAGCCGTTGTCGAATCTCGACGCCGCGTTGCGCCTCGACATGCGGATCGAGATCGGAAAGCTTCACAAATCCTTGGGCGCGACAATGGTCTACGTCACCCACGATCAGGTGGAGGCGATGACGCTGGCCGACAGGATCGTGGTGCTGAAGGATGGGCGCGTGCAACAGGCCGGCGCGCCGATGGAGCTTTATCACCGCCCGGAGAACCGGTTCGTGGCCGGGTTCATCGGGGCTCCGTCGATGAATTTCCTGGACGTCGAGGTGGTCTCCCGCGACGGAAACAGCGCCAAGGTGCGCTCGGACGTCGTCGCCGAATTCGCCGCTCCCGCTTGGCGGGAGGGGATCCCCACCTCGGGCGGGGCGATTCTGGGCGTCCGCCCGCAGGATCTGCGCCCCGTCGAATCCGGGGGCGCGCTTTCGGGAAGCGTCAACCTCGCGGAGCGTCTCGGAATCGAAACCGTGGTCGATGTGACGCTGCGGGACGGAGCGCGCGTGCTCGCCTCCCTCGCGGAGGACCGCGTATTCGAGCCAGGCCAGTCCATTCAACTTGGATTCGATCCCGGGCGGGCGCACCTGTTCCCGAGGGACGAACCCGCGGACGCGGACTGACGCATGAAACCGCTGCTCATTCTCGACCAGCATTTCCGCAGGCTTGAGGAATTGTTCCGCCCGTCGGCCTTCGACGGATTGCGGGATATCTGCGACGTACGGGGAGGATTGAATTGGCCCATGCCCCGGGAAACGGTGCTGGAGTTGCTGCCGGAGGCGGCGTTCTACGTCGCGGCCAAGCCGGAGTTGTCCTCCGGGGAAGTCGGAACCGCGGCCAATTTGCGCGCGGTCATCGAGGTCTCCGGAGCGTTCCGGGAGGGATTGGATTACGCGGCCTGTTTCGCCCGCGGAATCGAGGTTCTCTCCTGCTCGCCGGGGTTCCGGGAATCGGTGGCCGAAATGACCTTGGCCCTGATTCTCGCGGGCGCCCGCGGTGTCGTCGAGGAGCACGAGGCGTTCAGGCGCGGGGAAGAACGCTGGTTGGACGAATGCGAAGGCCGGGACTTCACGCTGCGCGGGCGGACAATCGGCTTCATCGGCTACGGGCAGATCGCGCGCGAGACGCATCGGCTGTTGATGCCATTCGCGCCGCGGGTCATGGCCCACGATCCTTTCGTCCCCGACGCGGGACGGGATGTCGAGATGACGGATCTTGATACCTTGGTTCGCCGTTGCCGCGTCGTGGTCGTCGCCGCGGTCCCGTCCGAGGAGACGCGGGGACTGCTGAGCGCGCGCCTCGTCGACGCGTTGCCGCCCGGAGCCTTGGTCGTGGTGGTCAGCCGGGCTTGGTGCGTCGATTTCCCGGCTCTGGTGACCGCCGCCGGGGCGGGACGCATTCGCTTGGCCACGGATGTTTATCCGGAGGAGCCCTTGGACCGGAACGATCCCATTCGGCGGGCGGACAACGTCATTCTTTCGCCACACCGGGCGGCGGCGGTGCCGGGGGGACGGCATCCGATCGGGGACATGATTCTGGAGGATGTCTCGGCCATACTGGAGGGGCGGGTCGAACGGTCCCTCAAGTCCGCGGACCCGTCCACGGTCGACGGCCTCGTGGCGGCGCAATCGGGGATGCGTCGGATGGCCAACACATGATCCGCCCTCGAGGAGCGGTCTTTGGTTTG
>JANQKA010000777.1 GCA_028281405.1 Hasllibacter sp.
GACGCGGAGGGATCTCCCGGCGGCGGACCGCGCCGGAATTGGGAAGCCGGCAGGGACTTTCCCGGCGGCCGGGAAATCAAATCCCCGGCGCGGCGCCTCCTCCGGCCACCCGGCCCGGGCGGGGAGGGAAGCCCGGCGCGGCCACGACTCCATCGACGCGCGGTTGGTGTCCGGCGCTTGGGAACCGGGGCGCCTCCCGCCCCGGTCGTCCCGCCCGGCGCCGGCCCGCGCGAATCGGTCGCGGAGCGCGGCCCCGGACAACCCGTCCCCCCCGCGCCGCGCGGTTCTTTCGCCGCTCCCCGGCGGAGGGGGCGGTCCACGCCGCGCCGCCCCCACCCTTGGCTCGCCTCGCCGAACGCGCGCCGAAATTCCGCGGCGCGGCGGAACCGCCCCGGATTCCACTTGATTTTCAACCGCGCATGTGCAGAATATCACGCCGCAGCGCAGCAAAAAGGATGAACGCGATGTCCCCGGACCCGGATACGATTCCCGCCGCCGAAGAGCGCAAGGATCTCTACGCCATCGGCGAAATCCCACCGCTGGGCCACGTGCCCGCCCAGATGCACGCCTGGGCCATCCGCCGCGAACGCCACGGCGAGCCGGAGCTGGCCATGCTCGAGGAGGTCGTGGACGTTCCCCGGCCGGACAGCCAGGAGGTGCTGGTGCACGTCATGGCGGCCGGCGTGAACTACAACGGCGTTTGGGCGGGCCTCGGAGTCCCGCTCTCGCCCTTCGACGTGCACGGCGCCGAATTCCACATCGCGGGGTCCGACGCCTCCGGCGTCGTCTACGCCGTCGGGGACAAGGTGAAGAACTGGAAGGTCGGCGACGAGGTCGTGATCCACTGCAACCAGGACGACGGCAACGACGAGGAATGCAACGGGGGCGACCCGATGTACTCGCCGTCCCAGCGGATCTGGGGCTACGAGACGCCCGACGGCTCCTTCGCCCAGTTCACCTGTGTCCAGACCCAGCAATTGATGCCGCGTCCCAGGCACCTGACCTGGGAGGAAAGCGCCTGCTACACGCTGACGCTCGCGACCGCCTACAGGATGCTCTTCGGGCACCACCCGCATGAACTCAAACCCGGTCAGAACGTGCTGGTCTGGGGCGCGTCCGGCGGCCTGGGATCCTACGCGGTGCAGCTCGCCGCCGCGGCCGGCGCGAACGCCGTCGCCGTGATCTCCGACGAAAGCAAGCGCGACTTCGTCGCGGGCCTCGGAGCCAAGGGCGTCCTGAACCGCAAGGACTTCGACTGCTGGGGCCAACTGCCCGTCGTGAACAGCGACGAGTACAAGAAATGGTTCGGCGAAGTGCGGAAATTCGGCAAGGCGATCTGGGAAGTCCTCGGCAAGGGCGTCAACGTCGACATCGTCTTCGAGCACCCCGGCGAGGCGACCTTCCCCGTCTCCACGTTCGTCTGCAAAAAGGGCGGCATGGTCGTGATCTGCGCGGGCACCACGGGCTACAACCTCACCATGGACGCCCGATACGTCTGGATGCACCAGAAACGCGTGCAGGGATCGCATTTCGCCCATCTCAAGCAGGCCGCCGCGGCCAACAAACTCATGATCGAGCGGCGCCTCGATCCGGTGATGTCCGAGGTGTTCCCGTGGGCCGAAATCCCGAAAGCCCACACCAAGATGATGCGCAACGAACATTTGCCCGGAAACATGGCGGTGCTGGTTCAATCCCCCCGCGCCGGACTGCGCACCGTGGACGACGCGCGCGAGGCCGCCCGGTCCCGATAG
>JANQKA010000863.1 GCA_028281405.1 Hasllibacter sp.
GATGATCGTGTCGTTTCCCATGCCGGCGTCGATTGCGCTGACGCCGTCCCGGCCAATTAGCGTCGCTCCCCCGTCGCCTCCGGTGAGCGTCATGCCGTCTTCGGACAGGGTTCCCGCCGAGACATTGCCGGACCCGCCGGTGCCGGTGCCGGTGCCGGCGCCGCCACCGCCGCCGCACCCGGCCAAAGCTCCGAGCGCCGCCGCGGAGCCCGCGGTCATGCCGAGGGAATTTCGCCTTTTCGCGTTGTCGGAGGAAATTCGATGAGATGGGGGAAAGAATTCAATTCGCATCACTGTCTCCGTCGTCCACCGGTCGGGGCAACTTCTCCCGTTGAGATTTTTCTCGCCAAGCGCCCGTTCATCCCGGCGGATGAATCATGGCCACACCACCGCGAGTTTCGCACGAATCACCGGCAAGGTCAATCCGTCCTTGCCGCGACCCGTCGTCGCAAAGCGAACGGCGTCGGAACGGCCCTTCGCGGAGCCGGAATCCGAACGCGGCCGAGGGGACCGGCGGAGTTGACGCCACCCCCGTTCCAGAGTTCCGCGGGTCGTTGGCCGGACCCTCGCAGGTTGCGGATTCGCGTCCGATTTCGGATTTTCCGGCGCCGGCCAATCACCGGGTACAATACGAATAGGCCACGCGACGACAGCGGTTTGATGGAATCGGTGGAGCGGGCCGCGTTGAGGTCAACGCGAATCGCTGAAGGACGCCGAGCGCTTTCGTAACCGTTGTCGTGTTTACGCCCAATTCGCCGGCGCGCCGGGGACTGGTGCGCCTTGACCGCCCTCCACCGTTTCCCGAACACCGCCCCGGCGGCCCGCCGAATCCGAACAGGACGGCGGAATCCGAACAGGACGGCGGAATCCGATCAGGACGGCGGAATCCGATCAGGACGGCGGAATCCGAATTGATCGACCACCGCCGCGCCGCGGACAAGGAACGAAGTTCCGGTCCCTACCTGTCGGCGTACAGCTCCGCCGCCCGTCGTTCGAACGCACGGACGACGCGATGCATCGCCTCGTTGAACACGACGCGGACGGCTCCCTGAAGGAGCGGGTTCTTCATCTCGAAATCCACGAAGAAGTCCACTTCGCAGCCCCGTTCCACGTCACTGAACGCCCAGTTGGATCTCATGTGGCGGAACGGGCCATCGACATACTCCGTGTCGATCCTGCCTTCGTCGGGCCAAAGCACCACGCGGCTCCCGAACCGCTCCCGGAACACCTTGAACGAGATCACGAGTTCGGCCCGCACCAGTTCCGACCCGTTGTTCCGCAGCGTCCGGCCGCCGACCCGGGCGGCCGCGCACCAAGGAAGGAAATCGGGGTAGCCCCGCACATCCGCCACGAGATCATACATCTGCCGCGCGGTATACGGCACCGTTCTTGTCTCTTGATGGGTGGGCATCGGCCATCGCTCGGGGTCGCTTCGTTCCAGCGCAGATGTAGCCCCCACGGGGGAATTTCAAGGCCGGACCCGTGGATTCCTCCGATTCCGGAACATTTGCTCCCGCTTCTTCGGGGTTGGAATTGCGACTCGGTACGGACGGATCCACCGACATTCGGATTCGCCCGATTCCGGACACACCGGCGGGAAATCACCTCGCCCCCACTCCCCCGCCAACGCGAACCCGCCCTTGCCATTCGTCGACGAAACGGAGAATCTCCTCCCGACGAACGACCGGAGACGGCGATGATC
>JANQKA010000796.1 GCA_028281405.1 Hasllibacter sp.
GAATCCGCTTCACGACCGTCTCGTCGGACGCCGCGCCGGATCGGACGCCGTGTTCCTGCGCCTGCCGGGCGGCGAAACCGTCAGCTACGCCGGATTCGCCGCGCGCGTGGCCCAATTCGCCGGCGCGCTCGCCGGAGCGGGTCTGAATCCCGGAGACAGGCTGGCCGCGCAGACGGAGAAAAGTTGGCACGCGCTGGCGCTCGGCATGGCCTGCGCGCAGGCGGGCGTGATCCACCTGCCCCTCAACACGGCCTATACCGAGGATGAGTTGACCTACTTCATCGGGGATTCGGAGGCCGCGATGGTGGTCTGCGACCCGTCCAGGCGGAATGGCCTCTCGCCCATCGCCGCGCGGTTCGGAGCCGCGCTCGAAACCTTGGACGCGGACGGCGGCGGCTCCCTGGCCCTGGCGGCGGACGCGATGCCCGGCGCGTTCGACACCGTGCCCAGGAGCGCGGACGATTTGGCGGCGTTCCTATACACCTCCGGCACCACCGGGAGGTCCAAGGGCGCGATGCTCACGCAGAACAACCTCCTGTCCAACGCCGACGCGCTGGTGGAGACGTGGCGCTTCACCGAAGCGGACACTCTTCTGCACGCCCTGCCGATCTTCCACACCCACGGCCTGTTCGTCGCCACGAACGTGATCCTCGCGGCGGGCGGTTCCATGATCCTCCTGCCGAAATTCGATATCGACGAAGTGATCGGCGCGTTGCCGGGGGCGACATCCATGATGGGCGTTCCGACATTCTACTCCCGGCTTCTTTCCGACACGCGCCTCGACCGCGACCTGGTCGGGCACATCCGACTGTTCGTGTCCGGGTCGGCCCCCCTGCTCGAGGAGACGCACCGGCAATGGGAGGCGCGGACGGGCCACCGCATCCTCGAGCGCTACGGAATGACGGAAACCAACATGAACACCTCGAATCCTTACGAGGGCGAACGCCGGGCGGGTACGGTCGGCTTTCCGCTGCCGGGGGTGGAATTGCGGATCCTCGACAGGGACACCGGAGCGGAGGTTCCGAACGGTGAAATCGGGGTCATCGAGATCCGGGGACCGAACGTGTTCAAGGGTTATTGGCGAATGCCGGAAAAGACCGCCGCGGAGCTCCGTCCGGACGGTTGGTTCGTCACCGGCGATCTCGGCCGGGTCGACGGGGACGGCTACCTGTGGATCGTCGGTCGGGACAAGGATCTGGTGATCACCGGCGGGTTCAACGTCTACCCCAAGGAGGTCGAGGCCGCGCTCGACGAGGTGCCGGGGGTTCTGGAGACCGCGGTGATCGGCGTCCCGCACCCCGACTGGGGAGAGGCGGTCGTGGCGGTCGTGGCGCGCGTCGAAGGAGGGGTGGTGTCGGAGGACGATGTTCTGCGGGCGGCATCGAAGCTCGCGAAGTTCAAACAGCCGAAGACGGTGGTGTTCAGGGAGAGTCTTCCACGCAACACCATGGGCAAAGTCCAGAAAGCGGCGCTCCGCGGCGAGTATGCCAACCTCTTCGACTGATTCGCCGGTCACGTCCGCGGCTTCGCGGCGTCGCGCTTCCCCGCGTGGAGCCGCCAGCGGCGCCCCATCGTCCACGCGGTCCCAGCGGATATCCCGTCCGGGGCGTCCCGGCGGCGGTCCCGAGCGCGTGCGAGCCGCCGCCCAGAAATTGATCGGGAATCTGGAGCGCGTGGAGGCGCGACCGGGGCGCGCGCGGGCCGCCGCGTCCCGGTCGGACTGGACATTGTGGATTTCAGGCCAGCCGATGAACGGTGGGATCGCTCCACATCGGCGTCCCGCGCGGCCGCGCGCGCTTCCATCCATTGGTTCGGCGAGACGGACGTCAACGGCAACCGAGGGGGAACCGCCCTCCGGGAAATTCGGGAGCGGCCATATTCACGCCGCTGTTCAGTACAACCGGGCATGCGCCGACCAACACAGGGAGCGCGGCGCGGAAACTTCAACCGCATCCGCGGGCGACCTGGACGGAATCGGGAGGGTCTGGACAGAGACCGACTTAGCCCGCACCCGGTAAGGCATAGCCTGTGCACAGGAGGCGATTCATCTTCTCGAGGCCCACTCCGGTCGATAGTTTCGCGAATTCGCGACATTATCGATGAAAATTGAAGCCCGAGGATATCTCCTTGCAATTTCCGTCGGAGCCCGCGACTCTCACGAGCCCCTCACAGTTACGGACACCATCCGATGCACCAGGTTCAGGACGCCTTCTTCGGACTGCGCTTCCATCCCCCCAGCCAGGATCCCAACCCGAACTCGGTTCCGGTCGACACTTTGTTTCAAACGTTGAAGGGGCTTCAGCGAGCCGTCCACCTCGTCGCGATGTTGGAGCAGGGGCGGGATATCCAAACGCGGGTTCGGGTTGGCCGCGAGATCGAAGAACGTTACCGACTGCACTGGGCGCCCCCTGACAAAGGATGTGTATACCAACCCGTGTTCCTTGGGAAACAGGGCCGGAATAATCCCGGCCGGTATGAACCGCACAGAGTGTTCCGCGCCATCACCCGGATCATGGCCGCGATCAAGGCGGGCGATGAAGGGGGGTTTGAACAATGCGCCCCGAATCCCGCGTACTGGCCACACATCTTCGAGTCTTTTGAAAACATGTTCGGGGGCGAGGCCAAAAAGTACGCTCTCTCCATCGAAGACAAGGTCGGTGAAGTGCTCGCCGATCACGATTCCACATTGAAGGGGGTGGAGCGACTCAAGCTGGTTTTACCTCGGTTGGCGGAGCGGAGTGGCTTCACAATTCCGGCGGTCACGGGGACTATTAGCAAGGTCGATTTTCAAAAATCGGAGGTTTCACTTTTGGTACCGGGTTTGCGGCGTCCACTTAGTTGCGAGTATCCCCGGGAATTTGAAAAATTCATTCTCGATGGCGCGAGAGACTTGATTCAGGTCGAGGGGGTTATCGAAGCGGACGAGAATGAAGTTCCACAGAGAATTACGGAAATTTCGCGGATACACGCGTTGAATACGGATGATATTGAGGTGAGCGACGTTCTACCGGAAAATTTGGAGGTCGCGGATATCGGAAATCCGCGGTTTCGTGTTTCCTGAGCGACGACAAACAAGTATTCAACGCGGAGCACGAAGAGTTCGGTATTTCGCACCTCGCTTACACCAGGTCGGAATTATTGGATTCCCTGAAATCCGAGATGGAATTTCTATGGCGGGAATTCGCATTGGAAGATGATGATATGCTGTGGCCGGACGCGCAGGCGTTAAAGCAGGAATTGAGGAAATCATTTAGGGATGTCACACAATGATCATGAAGCAGAGAGCGAT
>JANQKA010000807.1 GCA_028281405.1 Hasllibacter sp.
TTTGAGCGCGGGCTCGAGGTTGCTCCCTCCGATGAACACGACCGAGCGGGGGCGGAAGAGGGAGTCGAGATTCTGCGACATGTGCGCCTCGGAAATCACGCGTTGACGGAACGCCACTTCGACGCATAATCACCATCGCGGCAAGGGGTAACGGTTTTGATTCTCCGAATTACGTCACCGGTTCGTTCCGCAATCGACGCGGAGCCTCCGCGGGTGGCTTCCGCCGGGTGCCGCCCTCCACACGCTCGAGCTGTCTCAGGCCATTCGGAGCGGGTTCCGGCCACCCATGTCCGTCCACAGTCGTTCGGCGACCGGCCCCCACTTGTCGTCGTTCCGGCCGACGGAGCGGGCGCCGCCGTAGTGCTCCACTCCGAAACGGACAGCGCCGACCGTCCGGATTTCATGTTTTTGGTGGGCGTTCCCGACGCCGGCGAGGTTGAAGCCGCGGAAGCGGCCCCGCCGCTTCCGGGCGGATATCGGCTGACCACTCCCCGCCGCCGATGTGTCCGAACGCGAGGGGAGCCGCCTTTCCAGCGGCTTGGATTCACGATCCCGCCGAGGCCGGGTTCCGGGTCTCGGGAGATTCCGCCGCGGTCTGCGTCGGTCGGCCCGCGCCCGACGCTCCGCGGGCGCGGAGGCACCGGGCCTTCCGCGGTCACGCCATGGCGGGAAAGGGCCGCGACGGCTGGCGTGTTTGCCGGATTGACGCCGAAACCGCTCCGCGACGGGCGCGGGATATCAGTCCCACGCATTGCGCGCGGGTCGCGGAACGCTTCACGGATCGATTTGCGGCCACGCGGCGGACGGGGACGCGCGGAGGATGATCCGGCGCATCCGAATCCTCGTGGAATCACGGGGCGCTTCATTCCGAATCGCGGTCGGGTAGGAAAATCGAATGTTCTTCGTCATTAGATTCCTCATCAGACGATTCATCCGGCGCGCCGGGTTCGCGGTGACGTTGGCGTTCATCGTGATTTGGATATTCTCGGACTCCAAGGCCGGCGAAACGCGTCCCGAGTGGCCTCCCGGTCAAGTCGCCATCGAACCGCCGTCCGCGGCGGGGGATCATCGGCATATCCAATGTCCGCCGTCCGCGCGCCCCGGAGTCGGGGAACACCTCCCCGAATACTTCGCCTGCGGAAGCGGTACCGGTGAACAAGCGTGTTCGTGACCTTCCGCCGGGGAATTCCGGGTTCCAGGACGGCGTCGGGGTTCGGCGGCCGTCCCGTTCCATGTGGGAGCCGTACCGGGAGCCCCGCCGGCCCGGCGCGGCCCCGCGGCAAGGTCGCCACACGTCCCGGTTCGCCTCCCCGCGGATTTTCCCGGTAGACTCCCAACCGCACTTCACGGACGGGGAACGAGAACCTCGGCCAATTCGCGGCCGGCGTCGGAAAGATCCAACACGCCCCACGCGCGGGCGATCAACCCGTCCTGCTCCGCCGCGTTCAACACCCCCTCGCAGCACGAGCGCGCCTTCGCCTCCACTTCGCCGTCGCTCAGCGGATTTTCGGGGCCGCCCCTATACCGCTCGTCGGCCCGCCCGGAAATTTCCCCGCCTCCGCGCAGCCGGATCTCGATGCTCGAACGCATCTTGTCGAATCCCTGGGCCTCGATTTCCGGATCGAGTTCCGTGCGCACGCGACGCTGCATTTCCCGCATCGCCT
This sequence comes from Hasllibacter sp., assembly GCA_028281405.1. Lineage (GTDB taxonomy): Bacteria > Pseudomonadota > Alphaproteobacteria > Rhodobacterales > Rhodobacteraceae > JANQKA01. The sequence continues at coordinate 1,665 of JANQKA010000807.1, forward strand.
CGGATCCGACGAAATCGTCGGAAAATTCAACTTTCCCGGCCTTGCGCGCCAAGGCGATCATCGACAACGCCGCCGGCAACGAAAATTTCGCCTGAAGATGATTGGACGCCACCGGATATCGGATGGGCTTCAGGATGTTGGAACCGGCGCGCACCGCCACGGATTCGATATCCTCCGCGCGGATATCGCCCTCGGTGACCAGCCTCAGCATCAGATCGATGGTTGGATGCGTGAGGATGCCGCAGGGATAGGGTTTGATCGAAACACCCGGATCGACGATCGTCCAAACCTTCCCGAATCCCTGACCGGGCTTTTCCGGGTCGACCCCGCCTCCCTGAACGGCCATGAATCCCCACGGCCCGTCCAGCGCCCCGGGGTCTGCCGTGTAGCCCCGCTCCGCCAGCAGCGCGGCCGTGACGCCGTTCTCGGCGGCCCGTCCTACATGAAGCGGCTTCGTCATGGTTCCGAAATTGCAGCGGATGCCGGCCGCGAAACTCGCCGCGATCCCGAATCCGCTCCGCAGCTTCCCGCCGGAAAGCCCCATGATCTTGGCCGCGGCGACATAGGCCCCGAAATGCCCCACGGTGCCGCTGGAGTGCATGCCCCGCGCGTAATGTCCCGGAAGCATCCATTCGGAAATCTTGCACTCGACCTCGAATCCGGCCTGGAACGCCAGCATGAAGTCGCGGCCGGACACGGGCCCAAGCTTTTGCGCCATCACGATCGCGGCCGTGAGCGGCGGCACCGTCGGATGCGTCAGCAGCCCGTAAACGTGCGCCGGATCCACGCTGACCTGGCTGTCATCCCAGTCGTGGGCGTGGCCGGCGGTGCCGAGAACCCGGGCGGCCATCGGAGCGGGAACTTTCACTGTGCGTCCCAGAATCAGCGCGTCGCCCCTTCCGCCCGTCCCGGCCGCCTCCTCCGCCAGAATTTTCACCGACCTTTCCTCCGACCCCGCCACGTAGAGGCCGAGGGCGTCCAGAACGCAACGCTTGCCGATCCGCATAGCCTCCTCCGGAATGTCGTCGAAGGCGACCGCTTCGGCGAAGGCCGCGGCCTCCTCCGTCATTTCGGTGTCGGGCGGCATATCCGCGAAGGGGTTCTGGGCGACGGACATCTGGGTCATCCTTTCGAAGATTTTGATGATTCGGAGGCGGGACGAATCCAACGCCAAAGGGTTCCGGCGGTCGCGTTCACGACCACGCCCCGCACCGCTTGGAAGGCGGCTACGAGGGCGACGTTCTGGCCGAGCGCCTTGGAGGTCAGGACCATCTCGGCCATCCCGCCGATCGAAAAGCACAGAGCGAGGGTGGAAAAAGTGAACGGCATCGCTAGTCCCGCCGCGGCCGAGAGAGCCGCCATGACGAACATGATCGCGAGAATCGCGGGCAATCCGGCCATCAGGGCCCGCGGCACCGCCGCGAGGCGCGACCGCCTGAAACGGGCGCCGAGTTGAACGCCGACGAGAACCTGCACGGCGGCCAGCAATTCCTCCGGAACGCGGCCCGGAAGGCCGCCGAAGGAGGACAGGATTCCCACGAGAATCACCGCTCCCAGCAGCCAGGCGGCGGGAAGTCCCGCCAATGATCCGAGCCAACCGCCCAACAGCCCCGCGGCCACGACCGGAAGCAGCGCGGCGGTCCAGCCACCCGGGGCGACCTCGTCCCGCGGCGTCGGTTCCGCTCCCGCGGCGAGGAATAGCGCGGCGGGAAGAAGCCCCACCACCAAACCCACGCGCGCCGCGTGCAGAACCGAGATCACGGCGCGGTCCGCGCCGAATCTCTCTCCGATGTCCGCCATCTCAATGATGCCTCCGGGCAGCAGGGAGAAGAACGCGGTGCTCCGGGACATGCCCCCAATCCGCGCCAAAGCGGGAGCCGCCGCCGCCGCCGCGAGCATCCCCGCGAAGGCGGCCGCGAGCATGACGGGAATCCAGCCCGCCATCGCGGCCGCCACCTCCGGCGTGACCGCGAGGCCGACGCTCGCCCCCAAAACCGCCAGCGACGTCTTGTGAAGAGGCCCTGGCACGGAAACGGCGACGTCGAACGCCGCGAACGCGCCCGCCGCCACCGCGGCCCCCATCAGCCATCCCAACGGGAAATGCGCCATTTCCCACAAGGCTCCGCAGAGCGCCGCCGACGAAAGGATCAGCGCGAATCGCTTCGTCCGAACCACCCGGGGGCCCTCACTTTTCCGGGCCGGATCCCGCCCGCCGCGCCCGGAACATGGACGCGAGCGGCCCGGATGCGACGCTCAGTATGGCGAGGGCGAAGAAGAACAACGCGATCGGCCTCGACAGGAAGCGCGTCATGTCCTGATCGAAAAGGATCACCGACTGGGCCAGCGAATTCTCCACGAGATGGCCGAGCACGAGCCCCATGATGATCGGCGCGGGCGAAAACCCTCCGCGGTTCAGGAAATACCCGGCGAGTCCCGCGGTCAGCATTATGTAGACGTCGCTCATCGACTGGCCGACCCCGTAGGCCCCGACGACGCAGAGGCAGAACACGGCGGGCCATAGGAACTGGCGCGGAATCAGCGAGATGCGCGAGAAATACCTGGCTCCGGCAAGGCCGAACGCCAGAAACACCAGGTTGGCGATCAGCATGGCGAAGAAAATCGCGTAGAGCAGGTTGGGCTGGTTCTCGAACAGGTAGGGGCCGGGGCGCAATCCGTGGATCTGCAGGCCGCCCAGGATCACCGCCGCGGTGGCGGATCCCGGAATCCCCAGCGCCAGCGTCGGGACCATCGCGCCCCCCGTGGCCGCGTTGTTCGCCGCCTCCGGCCCGGCGACGCCCTCGATCTCGCCCTTCCCGAAGTTTTCCCGGTTCTTCGACCACCGCTTGGCCTCGTTGTAGCCCATCATCGCCGCGACCGTGGAGCCTTCCGCCGGCAGTATGCCCACGAAGGTTCCCAGTCCCGAACTGCGCAGGATGGTTTTCCACACCCGTTTGAAGTCCTCCCGCCCGGGCAGTTGGAGGGCCGACATGCCGAAGCGCTCCAGCGGGCGGTCCTTTTGCCCGGCCTGTTCGAGAAGTTCGGCCATCGCGAACAGGCCGATGAGGACCGGTATGAAGCTGATGCCCTCGTAGAGTTGCGGCACTCCGAATGTGAACCGCTCCACCCCCGTCGTCAGGTCCACTCCGACCGTGGCGAGCAGCACGCCGAACGCGCCGCCGATCAGGTTCTTCACCGCCGACTTTCCGCTGATCGACGCCAGCATGGAAAGACCGAACACCGTGAGCGCGAAATACTCCGGCGGGCCGAAGCGGTAGGCGATGGTGGCCAGAGCCGGGGCGGCGAGGATCAGCACCATCAGCGAAAACACTCCGCCGAGCACGCTCGCGACCGCCGCCATTCCCAGGGCTCGGCCCGCCTCGCCCTTTTTCGCCAGAGGATATCCGTCGAAGGCGGTGGCGGCCGCGGGGGGCGCGCCGGGCGCGTTGATCAAGATCGCGGTGATGCTGCCGCCGAACGTTCCCGCGCAGTAGAGCGCCGCCAGCATCGCTATCGCGGGAATCGGATCGAGATAGATCGTGAATGGCAGCAGAAGGGCCACCGCCATTGAGCTCGACAGCCCGGGGAGCGCCCCGACCAGCACGCCCGCGACGGTGCCCGCGATGATCAGCAGCAGCGTCGCGGGTTGAACGACTTCGACGAGACCGCCGAGAATGTCCATGGCGTTTCCCCCTCAGAGGCCGAGCGCGGCGAGCGGACCCATGGGCAGGCGCAGGCCGAGCAAAATCTTGAACACGACATGGACCGCGGCGGGCACCCCGAGCGCGAACGCCGCGATGGCCGGCCAATTCCGCGACCCCCAGAGCGGTGGAAGGCACAGGCACACCGCGAAGAACGCGATTGGGACGCCGACCGTGGTGAACAGCGCCGCCGCCGTGGCCAGAAGCGCGGCGGTCGCCGGCATCCGCCAGGGCGGCGGGGCGCCGACCGCGCCACCGCCCCGGACGACGCTTTGGATCATCATTAGGACCGCCAGGCCCGAGATGACTCCGAGGACCAACCGGGGCATGTGCGTGGCCGGCATGCCCTGCTCCATCCCCAGCGGATCGCTGTCGAAGGTGGTGGTGACGCCCCATAGAAACGCCGAAAGCGCCAGGATGAGCGCCCCGGACGCGAGATCGCGTGGGATGGTCATGGCGTTCTCCCCGTGTGCCGCGCGCCGCCGCGGCGGCTTATTTGCGCAGGCCCAATTCGCCGAGCGTGTCGTGGATGTTCTCATACATCTCGCGGATCTGGGCGTCCCAGACGGCGGCTCCCGCGACGCTTCCCGAGTCGAGGCCGATGCCCGTCAGGTAGGCCTGATACGTCCCGTGCCTCATGGCCTTCAGAAACGCCTTCTCGAGGAATTCGACGCGGTCGTCGGGAACGTCGGCCATCACGATCAGGCCGCGCACGGTCGAGAAGTTCACCCCGTCGATCCCCAATTCGCCCAGCGTCGGCGTGTCGGGAAGCGCGCCCAGGCGCTCCTTGGCCATTATGGCGAGCGGCACGAAGTCCCCCGATTCCATTCCGTCGACGGCTTCGCCGTAGTTGAGACCCGCGGCCTGGATGTTGCCGCCCATCAGGTTGGTGATGATCCCGCCTCCGCCGTCGAAGGGGACGTAGGCGACCTTCGCGCCCGAATTCTTCGCGAACGTGATGGCCGCGATGTGGTCGATTCCGCCCGCCTGGGTGCCGCCCCACTTGATCGGTGACTTGACCGAGGCCTCGATCAACTGGTCGAGCGTTCCGATTCCGGTGCTCTTGTTGACCACGATTATGATCGGGTCGTCCGTGGAGCGCACGATTCCCCTGATCTGGTCGATTTCGATGGGCGCGCGGCCGCGGGCCATGGTGATCAGATGCGTGGGCGTGATCGCCATCAGGGTGTGACCGTCCGCCGGCTTGCCCGAGGCGTAGCTCATGGCGACCGTGCCGCCGCCGCCGCGCTTGATCTGGACGAAGGCGTCCACGCCCAACTCTCGGCGGCCGCGGATCAGCAGCGTCCGCGCCGTGGTGTCGGTGCCGCCTCCGGCGGAAGCGTGGGTCACGACCTCGACGGGACGCGATGGAAAGTCCTGGGCCTCGGCCGGGCCGCCGAGCGTTGCGGCGGCGGCCACGCAGGCCGCGATGCGAGCTAAGTATTTCATGGTGTCCTCCCGGATGCGCCGATTCGGCGGGTTCTGACGAATTTCCGCGAGGCTGGCCCGGCTTATTGCGAACTGTCAACAGTTTTCAGCGCGGATTTCCGCCGCCGCGATAATTTTTTTCACAGGGACGAGATCAGCCGCGCCAACCCGTTCGCGACATGCGTCCGCATAGCCTCCGCGGCCTTTCCGGCGTCTCGTTCGGACAACGCGGCGACGATCTCGCGGTGCTCGCGGTTCGAGACCTGGAGGCTGCCTTCGGCCACGAGGCCCCTGCGCCGGAGAAGGTGCAACTGGTTGATGATTCTTTTGTAGGCGGCCTCGGCCACGCCGTTGCGCGCCGCCGAGACGAGCAGGCCGTGGAACTTCAGGTTCAGCCGGAAGTAAGCGGCCGCGTCCTCCGCGTCGGCGGCGGACTGCATCACTTCGACGAGCCGCCGGAGCTCGGCGATCTCCCCCGGGGTGCCGCGCCGGACGATGAGTTCTCCCGCCAACCCGGCGATCGCCCCGCGCAGTTCGTAGAGATCCTTGGCTTCGTCCAAGGAGACCTCCCGGACGTACATGCCCCGGTTCGCCCTGCTCATCAAAAGCCCGGCCTGTTCGAGGCCCCTGCAGGCTTCGCGGATCGGTCCCCGGCTGATGTCCAATCGTTCGGCCAGCGCGCTTTCGTTGATCCGGTCCCCGGCGGCGATTTCCCCGGAAACGATCATTTCCTCGATTGCCTCGGCGGTGACCGACGTGATGGTTTTCGCCCGGTGCCTCTTGATCTCACGGGCGGCGGACGATGCCGGATCGGTGAGGGTCATTCCGGGACATTCGCCGCGGAACCGCCGACTGTCAACAGGCGGCCATTTCCGCGGAGCGGCCGCCACGCCGCCGCGCCCGCACCGGCGTCCGTTCAGCTCGGCGCGGCCGACGGCTTCCGCGCTTTCCGGCGGCCTGCGGCCAGCGGCCCGGGCGAGGGCCGGCATGACCGCCAAAACGGCGAAACCGCGCGGCTCCGACCGCTGGCGGGACACCACCAAGGAGGCTCGATTCCGAGTGCCTTCCGCGCGCGGCGTGGCCGGCGCCGCTTTCCAATCCCTTGGAACCGCGCCCTCCACGACGAAGGAAGGGCGTTTCCGGGCGGCGGCGCGGCCACCGCCCACTCCGGAACATCCCGAAGCCGGGACGGCGGGGCGAACGCGGCGGCGCGGTTCGGGTGGGGATTTGTCGCCGGGTGTGTCAATCGCCGGGCCCGCGACACACGGCGACAAACACGGCGTTCAATCCCGGCGCGACACCCAATATCCGCTCCGCGAACGCAACACGGAAACGGAGAAACCAATGAAGAAAATTCTCGGTCTCATGATCATCCTCGCCGTCGCGGGATGCGAAAGGATGAGACACTACCAACCCGTCGT
>JANQKA010000822.1 GCA_028281405.1 Hasllibacter sp.
GTCGCTCGGCGTGGAGGATGTGGCGGACGATCTCTCCGCGGCGGGGGTGCCGGACGATATCGCGGCCGAATTCTGGGATGTGGTGCGTGACAATGTCGAAACGCGCGCCGACATCGCGGTCTGGTGGAACATCCTGATTGATCCGACTCCCGCGGTGAACGACGCCGATCTGGAGTACGCGCGAATGGCGGTCGATTTGCTGCCCGACCCGCCTTGGACGGAGTCGACTTGGCTGGAGTGGACCGCCGAATTGAAGTCCGTCACCGGTCGGAAGGGCCGGGATCTGTTCCACCCGCTGCGTTTGGCGCTCACCGGACGGGAGTGGGGACCGGAGATGGTCAAATTGCTTCCTCACATGCGGCGGAAGCCCCGTATCTGAGCGGAGGCGGCGGCGGGGACCATTGGGTTCCAAACGCCGAATATCTGGCCGCGCCCGGGACGGTTGCGCGTCCCTTCGCCGCGGCTGTTCACGTCGAGGTGGCGTGGCCGGTTCCATGGCTTCCGATGCCGTGGACTCGTCGGCGTGAGCGGGCCGTGTGGCGGTCGACCGGCGGGTACCCGCGTTGTGGGAGCGCGTGGGGGTATGCGGATGCGGCGGCGTAACCCATGCGGGTTCCCCGTGCGCGGCCAAGGCGATGGCGTGGCCGACTACGCGGGTTCCCCGTCACGGTGGGCGCGCGCATCGCGCCCGGACCCCGGTGGGTTGCCGCGGGCTTCGGCCCGGGCGCCCGGCGCGCGGGCGGACGAATTCAAGGGAGGGGTGCGCGTCACCGCTCACGTCGTCTCGCTCGCCCACCATGAAATGACGCCAAACGCCGAACGCCTTCCATCCCCTCCGTCGATCAACTGAGGGCTAACGACCGCGGGAGGATGCCTTTGGGCTGGAATCAGGGACAGGAGGGGGAATCCACCGCATGGACGGGACGGATGCGGACCACTGCCCACCGCCAAACACCCGACTCCCGGAGCGGCGGACTCCCCGCTGGACGCCGCGCGGGGTCGTGAACGATCAACGCTCCGCCCACCGGACGCGACGCGGATTTCCTCCCTCGGAGAATTATTGAATCTCGCCACCCGCGGTCGGCGTAAACGCTGGCGTGGCGCGGCGAATGCGTTTGGTCGGGTCGTCTCCCGAGGAGAGTCGCGTCCCAACGTACCGCCATGTTCTGGCGGCGGGTTCCCTCCAGCGTGATGGATTTCGGAGGGCGTCCGGGTTTGAATTCGGGGTTGTGCCCTCACGGAGGCGGGGTGCCAACGGCCATCCGGGCCGCGGCGGCAATGGTATGAAAATTTTTTGAGTATCGGCCCGCGAGGGTGTTGCAACCGTGGAAAATCATTCTATATGGGAGACATTGAACATCAGGAGGGTCATCGGATGGCAAGCATCGAGAAGAGGATCATGGGACGCGTCCGGGCGAAGGGCCGCTGGCGCTGGGTTTGCAGCTCCGTGGATTTTCTTGACTTCGGCAGCCGAGCGAGCGTCCGCCGGGCATTGGCGCGCTTGGCGGAACGTGGCGACCTCCACCGAGTCGAACCGGGACTCTACTACCTGCCTTATTTCAGCCGCATCCTGAACAGGTGGGGGGGATTGCGCATGGAGAAGGCCATCGAGGCGCTCGCGCGGCGCGACGGCATCCGCATTATGCGCGAGGGGGGGGACTGCGCCAATGGGTTGGGGTTGACGAACGGAGTCGCCGCCAAATTTATCTACGACACCGATGGGTCGACGCGGGTGGTCAAGATAAGCAGAACGCCCATTTACTTCAGGCATGCCGATCCGAAGGTGATGTTTTGGGCGGGCAAGCGCTCTGCACCCGTGGCGCAGGCCCTGCGCTGGCTCGGGCAGTACTCGGGACGCAATCCCAAAGTGGTCAGAAAACTCAGGAGAATCCTGCCGGATCATGTGAAGGAGGAACTCGCCCGATACAGCGACTACCTCCCCGACTGGGGGGCCGAGGTTGCGCGCCAACTTGTCGAGCCTTTGAAGGAGGCGGCGTGATGGCGACCACGGGATGGAAGATTTTTCGATTTCCGGCCCGCCGGGGTGTTGCAACCGCGGAAAATCTTTCTATATGGGTAACGTTGAACATCGGGAGGCC
>JANQKA010000010.1 GCA_028281405.1 Hasllibacter sp.
AATCATCTCGAAACGTTCTTGGGAATCCCCAAAATGCACAAAATCACATCGAACCGCTGGAATCGAATGTCCACAGGCCCTAGTTGGAACGCTGGAAGCCTTGAAATGAATGTCCACAGGCCCTAAGTCCCTTCGCCGCGTTTTCGGGGCCGCGTTGACCGCCGGATCCACGGCCCCCCGGTTCGACCTATTGCGACAAGTGAACAAGCAGACGTCCCGCGTCGAAACGATCCTCCGCGGCACCCGTTCCCGTCCATCACCACAGGAGGACTTCGTCATCCATCCAAGGGCGGCAAGGGGAGGACACCAAGCCGGACACGGGTTGAGCTATTCTCTTCCGCGGCGCGGACGGCGAACGAGTAAGCCGGGGGCAGAGGGAGCCGAATCAAAGTCGAAGGCCTGGGGCACCGCCTCGAAGCGGAAGGCCGCGGATGCCTCCACGAAGCGGGAACCGGGCCGAGATCGAAGGTGGTGTTACCCGCAAGAAGTCGAGGACGGCCGGGGATGGGACAACTGAGATGGCGGCGGGAGCCGCTTGTCGGGGCCGACCTCGCGGGCCGGAGCCGACCGAGGCGTTCCCTCCCGCGACACCGGCCCGAGATGGATCGGGAAAAGGGTCAAAGCGGGGAAATCGCGCCAAGCACATGGACCAGACATGTGTTTGCCTTGGGACATTTTCTCCGGGATATTCAGGCCTGTCGGCGAGCGCCGCTCCGTCCCGCTTGCGGTGCCAATGGGTCTCCGCGGGATCCCCGCGCAACCGCGGACGCCCCTACGACTCCCAAGGCTTCAGGGTGATCTTCGGCGCCGCCGTCCGCCCCGCCCGGATATCCTGGAACGCGCCGGCCCCGTCGGACAGGCTTCGGATTTCCGTCCAATTGAGATCACCGAAAATCCCTTTGAACATCATGCGCGTCGTCTCCACGAAATCACCCGGCGCGTAGGCGTAGGTTCCGACCAAAGTGATTTCACGCAGCGTGATGCGGCGCATGTCGACTCCGCCCGACCCGCCTCCCAGACCGACATGCGCAATAATTCCGCCGGGACGCACGAGGGCGCAGGACATGGCGCGCGTCGCGTCGTTGCCGACGGCGTCGATGACGACCTCATATGAATCACCAATTGAGTCGGGATCGACGACCTTGAAGGAACCCCCGGCGAAGCCGTCGGGGTCGGCGGCGAGACGCTCCGCCCGGTTTCCGGCGTAATCGCGCCTCACCGCGTTGGCTTCGACCAGGGTTACATGCACCGGCTTCTCCAAGAGGGCGAGAGCCGCTCCGAAGCCGATCGCGCCGCCACCGATCACAATCGCCGACTCGAATCCCCTTTTACCCGTTCCCTCGCGGACCAGGCGAACGGCGTGCCAGCTGACGGCCATTGGTTCCGCGAGAGCCGCCCATTCGAGCGGAAATCCGACCGGCACCGTGACGAGGTTGGCCTCGGGGATCGCCACGAATTGAGCGAAAGCGCCCTCGCGGGGAGGCATCGAAATGATCTGCCTTTCATCGCAGAGATTGTCACGCCCGGTCGAGCAGGCGGGGCATTCCCGTTTCCCGCAGGAAACCAGCGGATTGATGGTGACGCGTTCGCCTTCCCTCGGCCCTCCGGCGATGACGCCCGCGGCCTCGTGGCCGAGGATCAGCGGTGCCGGCCGGCGGTCGTCGTGGCCCAGCCAGCCATGCATGTCGGAGCCGCAGATTCCCACGCTGTCGATTCGGACGAGCGCCTCCTCCGGTCTAGGAACCGGATCGGGAACCTCGAGAAACTCCAGTTGTTCCGGGGACGTGTAGACTAGCGCCTTCATTTCGACGTGATCCTCCGTTGCCGTGCGGATTCAATGTTTACACACCCGAAAGGATTCCGACGCAAGGCGCGAACGATTCCTCGATCCCGGCTCCCGCGGACCCCTCACGCGTGCGCGGTTCAAGTCGGCGACCGCCGTCACCGACCGACTCCGCTTCATTGCTTCCGACTCCGATGAAGCGGAGCGTCCGCGCGCGCTTGCGAATCACCCCGCGGTGGAGGACCGCGGCGCGCGCGGGGTCAGGCCTCCACGCCCAAATCAAACGCTTCCCCGGGAAAATACTTGGCCAGGCGGACGTCGGCCGCGCGGGCGTGACCCTCCATTCCCTCCATGCGCGAAATCCGGGCCGTCGCGACCGCGACCGGCTTGGATCCCTCGCGCGTCGCGCGCTGCCATGTGACGATCTTCATGTACTTGTGCACGCTCAGGCCGCCCGTGTAGCTCGCCGCTCCCGACGTCGGCAGCACATGATTCGTCCCCGCGGCCTTGTCGCCGTAGCTCACGGTGGTTTCCTCGCCCAGGAAGAGGGATCCGTAGCACGACAAGCGCTCCAGCCACCAATCGAGGTCTCCCGCCTGCACGCTCAGATGCTCGGGGGCGTATTCGTCCGATGTCGCCGCCATCTCCTCCCGGTCGGCGCAAACGATGACCTCGGCGTAATCGCGCCAGGCCGCCGCGGCGTTCTCCCGGTTGATCTCCGGAAGGTCGTCGATCATGCCCGGCACCAATTCCATGACCCGCTCCGCCAACGGACGGCTGTCGGTCACGAGCCACACCGGGGAATTATACCCGTGCTCCGCCTGGCTCACGAGGTCGGTCGCCACGATCTCGGGATCCGCTGAGGCGTCCGCCAGGATCAAACTGTCGGTCGGCCCCGCGACCATGTCTATGCCGACGCGCCCGTACAGCATGCGCTTGGCCTCGGCGACGAACTGGTTGCCCGGCCCGACGATGATGTTTGCCTTCGGCAGGCCGAACAGCCCGAACGCCATCGCCGCCACGCCCTGCACGCCGCCCATCGCGATGATCCGGTCCGCGCCGCACGTCTTGGCGGCGAACACGATTGCGGGAGCGACTCCCTCTCCGGGGCGCGGCGGGGAGGCGACCGCGATGCCCCGGCATCCCGCGACCTTGGCGGTGGTCACCGTCATGAACGCGCTGGCGATGTGGCAATACCGCCCCGCGGGCACGTAGCACCCCGCCGCCTCCACCGGGATCGCCTTCTGCCCGGCGATCAGTCCCGGAACGATCTCCCGTTCGAAATCCGCCACGGTGGCTCGTTGGGCCTCGGCGAAGCGGCGCACGTTGTCGTGGGCGAAACGGATATCGTCCCGGATCTTCGGCGGAACCTTGGCCACCGCCTCCTCGATCTCGTCCTCCGTCATGACGACGTTGCCGTCGTATTTGTCGAACTTCGCGGCGTATTCCAAAGCCTTGGCGTCCCCGCCCGCTTCGATATCGCCGAGGATCTTCGCCACGACCGCGCGTGTGTCCGACGCGTCCGTCGTCGAGGTCATCGACGCTTTCTTGAGGTATTCCCGGGGCATTCAGGTGTTTCCTATCTGTAGATTTCCGGAAGCATCGTGGTCGAGATCGCCGGGAAATAGGCGATCAACAGGGTCACGATGAGCATGAAGA
>JANQKA010000026.1 GCA_028281405.1 Hasllibacter sp.
CGGCGGCCATCCATCACTTCACAATCGCGTGCGCGCGGGCTCCGCATGTTGCAACCTCGAAGGAGCGGGTGATAGCGAATTGGGTGCGCCCGACCACGCCCAGCAAGGGAGAAGCATGCATCATGCGGAAATTCCTGTCGTTCGCGCGGGCCACGGCGTTTTTTGGAATTCCAACCCTCGCGGCCTGCGCCCCGGCTCAGGATGCCGATCCACCGGTGGACGCGGCCATCGGACAAGGATCGGTGAGCGCCGCCGCGGAGGCGGGCGCCTCCGGCCAACGGGAGGAGGCCAGCCAGGACCAGATTCGGCTGGCGGTGCTCGGCGCGCTCGCGGAAAACGCGATCGAAGCGGGAGCGGAAGGCGATATTGAACGCCTGGCCGCGGAATTGAGGGCGGCGCTCGGCGGGGACGCCACGGTCGCGACCGCCGGGGATCATCTTCTCGTCACCCTGCCCAGCGGCCTCCTGTTCGATGCCGGCATGTCGGACGTGAACGAACAAGGATTGCCGGAACTCCATCGGTTGGCCAAAAATCTCGTCGCGAATCCCAATAGCAGGATCGAGATCATCTGCCACGCGGACGGGGCCGGAAACGCGTCCGACAACCTGGCCCTTTCGGAGGCACGCGCCAAAAGCGTCGAGGGCGTCCTGCGCGGGAACGGCGTTGCCCGGGGAAGGATGTTCGCGCTCGGAAAGGGGGATGCCGAACCCGTCGCGCCCGGCTCCGCCGGCCAGGATGCGCGGCTCAATGGGCGCGTCGAAATATACATAGCCCCCAAGACCTGAATCCCAAATCGCCCCGCTCGGCGGAAGCGGATGGCGCGGGCCCTGTTCCCCAATCGGGAAGGAATTCTCCGCCATGGGGAATTCCCGTAGATCCGGAGCGCGTTCGCGGCCTTTGTGTCGGGCGGCCCGAAACGCCGTCGGGCTCGCGAAAGCCGGCCCCCGGGAGAGCGACAACCGGCCGCCGCCCGACCTAGCCCGCCGACAATCAATTCGATGGACCTGGCCCGGATGTCGCATTTGGGGGATTCCCGGGCGCGCCGACATCGGATTCGGCCGGCGACATGGAAACCGGATTTCGCGAAGCGGGCGGGATCACGGCGACTCCGGTGATGTCGGACCCCGGACTTTCCGGCAAGCCGCGGGACGGCCGCGGTTAATGGGCGCCTTCCCCCGGATCCCGAACACCGGTTGTCCGGGTGATATCCTGCCGGGTAATTCGGAAAGCGGGACAAGGTCCACAAACGGTTCCGCGGGTGGATGGCGCGGCTGGACCGCGACGTCCGGACGCTTGGGACGCGCCTCCCGATCGGGAATTTGATCGCGATGATCGGGGAATCGTAAGCAGCGGCGACGGGATTCGACGGAACCTGCGACGGAGCGCGGCCCGCGGTCGCCTCGCGGCGACGCCGATCGACACGAATTGAATGTCGCGGGCCCGGGGGGCCGATGGCGGGTCCGGATTCCCGCGGCCCGAATCCCGGACGGACCGGCGCCGCGACCGCCGTTCATCCCGGTTCGGGAGGCGGCGCGTCCGGATCGATGCCGACAACCTCCGCGGCTTGACCCCGCCATTCCGGAGTGGTGAATGCCGCCCGTGGCGAAGCGTGGAAAAAATAAGCGCGGAAAGACCAAGGCGCGGCCTTGGTGGAGAATCCTTTTTCGGTGGCTCGCGCTGACCGGGTGCGCGATCGTCGGCCTGATTTTGCTGGCCCCTCTGACCTATTGGGTGATCAATCCGCCCACGACCTTTTACATGCGCGCCGAAGCCAAGCGGCTCGGCGGCGTCGAGCACGACTGGGTCGGGCTGGAGGAGGTCGCCCAGGTCATGACTCGCGCCGCGGTCGCCGCCGAGGACGCGAATTTCTGCACCCACTGGGGCTTCGACATGGACGCCATCCGCACCGCGCTGGAGGAGGGCGCGAGGCGGGGCGCGTCCACCATCAGCCAACAGACGGTCAAGAACGTCTGGCTTTGGCAGGGTCGGAATTGGTGGAGGAAGGTGCTGGAGGCGGGAATCACCCCCTCGATGGAATTGTTCTGGACCAAGCGGCGCATCCTCGAGGTCTATCTCAACGTCATAGAATTCGACACGGGAGTGTTCGGAATCGAGGCGGCGGCGCGGCACCACTTCGGCAAAAGCGCGGCGGACCTGACGACGCGGGAAGCCGCGCTGCTCGCCGCGGTCCTGCCGGACCCGAAGGGACGCAGCGCCGTGCCCCCCTCGGAGGGCGTGGTCGCGCGCGCCATCCGGATCGAGGACGGGGCCGAAACCATCCGTCTCGACGGCCGGGCGGATTGTTTCGGGGGATGACCGCGCCCAGCCGGTTGAACCCGCGCCACGTCCGGCGGTATCACTGACGGGACGAACGAGAGCCGCACCGATGAACCGACTGTATCATGTGCCCCTGTCGCCCTTCTGCCGCTACGTCCGCTTGGTCATGGCCGAAAAGAAGCTCGAGGTGGAATTGCTCGAAGAGCGTTATTGGGAAAGGCGGAGCGAGTTCCTGCGCCGCAACCCGGCGGGAAAGGTTCCGGTTCTCGCCATGAACGGTTTCACCCTCGCGGACAGCGTGGCCATCTGCGAATACCTCGAGGAGACCCACCCCGAACCCCCTCTCATGCCGAAAAAAATCCCCGAACGCGCGGAGGCGCGCCGTTTGGTCATGTGGTTCGCCGACAAGTTCCACTTGGAGGTGACCGCGAACCTCTTGTACGAGCGGGTCAACAAGAAGATCACCGGTCGCGGCCATCCCGACAGCGCGAACGTCAAGGCCGGAGCGAAGCACATCAAGTACCACCTCGACTACATGGGGTGGCTGCTCGACCACCGCCGCTGGCTGTCCGGGGACCGCATGACGCTGGCCGACTTCATCGCGGCGGCCCACCTTTCAAGCCTGGACTACATCAGGGATGTCGATTGGAATCGGCAGCCGTCGGTCAAGGACTGGTATGCCAAGATCAAATCGAGGCCCGCGTTCCGGTCCATCCTCGCCGATCAGGTTTCGGGCTTTCCGCAACCGCCCCACTACGCCGACCTCGATTTCTGATGGACCTCAAGGCGCGGCTCTCCGCGAGGGCGCTCCAAGAGGGCTTCGCGAAGATGGGGGTGTGCCGTCCCGACGCGGTTCCCGAAATCGCGGAGCGTCTGGCGCGGTTCGTCGCCAAGGGATTCCACGGCCGGATGGCGTGGATGGGAGAGCGGATGGCGTGGCGCGGAAACCCCGCGGCGCTGTGGCCCGGGGCGCGGTCCGTCGTGATGCTCGCGGACCTCTACACGCCCGATACCGACCCTCTCGAAGCGCTCGGGCGCCGCGAGAGCGCGACGATCAGCGCGTATGCTTGGAACCGCGACTATCACGATGTGATCAAGAAACGGCTCAAGCGGCTAGGCCGCTGGCTTCTGGAGCGCTCGCCCGGAGAACGAATCAAGGTGTTCGTCGACACCGCTCCGGTGATGGAGAAACCCTTGGCCGCGGCGGCCGGGATCGGGTGGCAGGGCAAGCACACGAACCTACTCTCGCGCGATCTGGGCAATTGGTTTTTCCTGGGGGCGATATTCACCACGGTCGACCTGCCGCCGGACGCCCCGGGACGGGAGCGTTGTGGATCTTGCCGGGCGTGTCTGGACATTTGTCCCACGGACGCGTTCCCGGCTCCGTTCCGGTTGGACGCGCGCCGCTGCATTTCCTATCTGACGATCGAGCACGACGGACCGATTCCAACGGAGTTGAGGGAGCCGCTGGGCAACCGTGTCTACGGGTGCGACGATTGCCTCGCCGTCTGCCCTTGGAACAAGTTCGCGAAGGCCGCGACCGAAACGCGCTACGCCGGGCGTGAGGATCTGGCCTCTCCGCCGCTGGAGGAACTCGCGGCTCTCGACGACGCGTCGTTCCGGGCGCGTTTCTCCGGTTCTCCGATCAAACGGATCGGCAGGAACAGGTTTGTCCGGAATGTCGCCTACGCCATCGGGAATTCCGGCTCGGCCCGGCTGCGGCCGGCCGCCCGGACGCTGGCCGGCGACGCCGATGGAGTCGTCGCCGACGCCGGGCGTTGGGCCTTGGAGAGGCTGCCCGACGCCTGAAAGTCCGCGCCCTCATGCCGCGTACGGCGGCCGCGCGGAGGGACGGGCGGGAGAGGCGGCCATGGAGCTGTCGCGGACTCCGGATTCAAATCCTTTTGTTTCCCATCGAACACCCAACGAAGTCGCGCTGTCATCCCGCGTGGAACGGCCGCTCCCGGAGAGCGGCCACCGTGGGTGCCGAAACCGCCGCCGGCCCATGCGTGGACGGACGAAAGCCCAATGGAACCGAACCGTCATCCACATGGCCCCGTCATGGCCGTGCGCCTCGCCGTGAGCGGTGGCGGCGTTCGTTCAATTCCAATTCCGGAAAAGCGGCCCGCGCGATCCGGGCGGGCCGCCCTCCGCTATTCCAGCCGCGACGCCTATGACCGCACAAGCGCCTCGTAATCCCCGACTATGTCCCGGACGAGCGTTCCGACCTCGAATTCATGGTCGCCGATCCGCCCCACGGGAGTGACCTCGGCTGCCGTGCCCGTGAGCCAGCACTGCTCGAAGCCCGCCAACTCGTCCGCTTCGATGTGACGCTCGCGGACCTTGATTTGACGGTCCTTCAAAAGGCCGATCACGGTTTGCCGGGTGATTCCATCGAGAAAGCAATCGGGGTCCGGCGTGTGCACCTCGCCGTCCTTGAGGAAGAAGATGTTGGCCCCCGTCGCCTCGGCCACGTAGCCGCGGTAATCGAACATCATCGCGTCGGCGCACCCCTTGGCCTCGGCGGCGTGCTTGGACATCGTGCAGATCATGTAGAGGCCCGCGGCCTTCGCGTGGCTCGGAATCGTCTCCGGCGACGGACGCCTCCATTTGGAGATGTCGAGCTTGGCGCCCTTGGACTTGCCGTCCCCGTAGTAGGCTCCCCATTCCCAGGCGGCGATGGCGAGGCGGACCGGGTTCGCGGCGGAAGCGACACCCATGTCACTGCCCGAGCCGCGCCAGGCCACCGCCCTGACGTAGGCGTCGCCGAGGCGGTTGGCCTCGAGCACCTCGTATTTGGCCGCCTCGATCTCGTCGACGGTCCAAGGAACCGAAAAGTCGATCATCTCAGCGGAGCGGCGAAGCCGTTCGGAATGTTTGCGGGATTCGAAGATTTTGCCCGAATAGGCGCGCTCTCCCTCGAACACCGACGAGGCGTAGTGCAGCGCGTGCGTGAGGACATGCACGTTGGCGTCCCGCCACGGCAAAAGTTTGCCATCCATCCAGATGACGCCATCCCGGTCGTCGTATGATCCGTCCATGAATTCCTCCTTTGGCGATCCGTTCCTTGGCCCGCGCCGGGCGCGCCGCCGCGCGGACGTCCGGTTCGGTACGCCCCGCCGCTTGGAATGTCAACAAGGCTGACGTATATTGCCCGGGAATCAACCGGAGTGGAAGATGGGCGACGGCGACGACATCCTGTTTTTGACCGACGAGCAGATCGGAAAGGGCATCGAGGCGATGTTCTTCGCCTACCGCGGATTCACCGGAGTTCCCGACCGCATTCTTGTCCGGCACGGATACGGGCGGGCCCACCACAGGGCGCTCCACTTCATCAACCGCTCCCCGGGAATCACCGTGTCGAACCTTCTGAACGTTCTCGGCGTGAGCAAGCAAAGTTTGAACCGCGTGTTGAGGACGTTGCGCGCCGACGGCCTCGTGGAGGTCCGGGCCGGCGCGGGGGACAGGCGCCTCCGGCATCTGTCGCTCACCGGAGCGGGCATCGCGCTGGAGGCGGAATTGGCGGCGGCCCAGCGCGGCCGGATGCGGACGGCATACCGCGAGGCGGGTCCGGACGCGGTGGCGGGTTTCCGGCGCGTGCTCGAGGCGATGATGGACGCCGAACCCCGGCGGTTGTACCATTCCATGAACGAAGCCCGGACGCGTTCATGACCCCGCCGGCGCATCTCCTCGTCGTCGACGACGACAGCCGCATCAGGGAACTTCTGCGGAAATTCCTGGCGATCAACGGGTTTCGCGTGACATTGGCGCGCGACGCCGCCCGGGCCCGGCGGATTTTGTCCTTGTTCAGCTTCGACATGATCGTGCTCGACGTGATGATGCCCGGCGAGGATGGCGTGGCGCTCACACAAGGGGTGCGCGAGGCGGGACTGTCCACGCCGGTCCTTCTGCTGACGGCCAAGGGCGAGACTTCGGACAGGATCAGCGGATTTCAGGCCGGAGCCGACGACTACCTGCCCAAGCCGTTCGAACCACAGGAATTGCTGCTGCGGATTAACGCCGTCCTGCGGAGGACGGCGGAAACCGCCGCCTCCGAGGAAAAAGAGCGGACACTGCGCCTCGGAGAGGTGACCTATGATATCCGGAGGGGCGAGATGTGGCGCGGGGACGAGCCGGTTCCACTGACCGGGACCGAGGCGCGCCTGATGCGGCTATTCGCGGAAAACCCCGGCGAGACGCTCTCGCGGGCCGACCTCGCGGACGATCTCGGCGGATCCTACGGCTTCGACGATATTCCGGAGCGTCGGCGGGCGGTCGACGTGCGGGTCATACGGCTCCGTAGGAAAATCGAGGAGGATCCCGGACGGCCGCGCTACCTGCAGACGGTGCGCGGGTCGGGTTACATGCTCGCTCCGGATTGACCGCGGGCAAACCCGGTTGATTCCAAATTCGGGGGCGTCCCCCAACGTCGCGCTGAATTCCCGCGAAGCTTCGGCTGCGCGGATCTTGGATTCGCCGAAGGCCGCCGTGGACGTCCGTCCGGGACATCCCGCGTTCCGGCCGGGTCGGAAACCTTCACGATTCGGTTCCTCCCGTCGGTGTCAATTCGCCCTTCGGTCGGTCGGCGACCCGGTCTCCCGCGATCCGCGGCCGGGATCCTCGAACGGGTCCACGTTGAATTTCCGGAGAACCTCGATCGACTTGATGGCGATCACGTCGAGCCTGATCATGAACAAGTGACAGTGCAGCACATGCCTCGAGGAGATGAAGAACTCCGAGGCGTTTCGAGACTCGGAGAGGAGAAAGTGAGCGTTGCCGAGATAGTGCCGCACACGCGCCATTTGTTCAATCGCCTCGGAGAGACACATCCGCATACCGTCCAACTGGGCTTGCAGCTCCTCATCGACCCTCGTCGTGAATGGGGAATTCTGGTTGGTCCGCATGGCTGCTTCCGTCGAGGCTCTTGGGTTTCGCTGATGGATTAATTCCGCTCCAATCCGATTACCGCGGCGGCGGGACGAATTGAACCCGGTCGATGAATATTTTGGCGCTCCCCGACCGCGGTCGGGGGCAGAAGTCCCCCGTGGCTTCGGCTCCGCCGGCCCCGTCCAAAGGGATACGCGGTCACTCCGCTTATCCACATCGATTTCGCGGGGGAATTCGTCGAACGTCGGCGAGGCTCCGTGGACGTTCCCGAACGGAGTCCACCGTGGATCGCCCATCCACGCCCACGGAACGGGTGATCCTGGAGACTTGATCCCGCTTCCGTCGATTCGTCACTGGATTCCCGACCACCCTCGTCCGGTATGATGTTTCCCGGGGTATCGGTTCGCGAATCCCCCGATGCTCGGGTCGCCGCTCCATTCCCGTGGGCGACCGTCAATCCCGCGTCAATGATTTCCGAAAGTCGCCGAGGCGTGACCCCGAATGATCCGAATCGGCCGGGAACCCGGCGCGTTCACCCTTGGACGTCGACCTTCCCATCACGCTCGAAGACGCTCGATCACCCGCCTCCAACACCCGACTCCGCTCCCCGGGACGCGCGGGCCGAGAAACCGACCGTCCTCCGCGCGGGAGCCCGAACCGGGGCGGCATACCCGATGGGATCCGCACCCAAGCCTCTCGGAACGATCCGGCGACATCCCCCGGGGCGCCGGAAATGGCGGAGATGGACAAATCGGCCGCGCACCCCTCGGACGCCGCCCGGGGTCGACCGCGTGTCGGTCGTCATCCGGCCGGCGGCCGGCGGGGAAGTGTGGCGCGACCGCCGGGCTTCAGGACGGATCGGCGTCGATTGTGAGGGCGAACACGCCGTTGTGCTCTTTTGGAATCCAAGCCGGGACATCCCCGCCGTTGCCGAACCGCTCCACCAACCAAAGGGCGGTGGCGTTTCGCGGACCGACATACGAGTTGGTCTGACCGAAGAATCCCACGGCCGCGCGGTCGCCCAAGTATCCGTCCAACCTTCCATTGGCGTAGTCGATGTTGCTGTCTCCCCACGGGACGATCCGGTCACCCTCCACGCGTCCGCTGAAAGCCAGCCGTCTCCCGTCGGGACGGTACCGTTCGTCGTTGGTGCGGTTCTCGATCTCCGTGATCTCCAAATTGGCGACTCCACTGTCGAGATTCGCTTCCAGCGTGACGTCGTTGCTTTGCCAATAGTCACAGACGCCGCCGTCGCTGGCGTCCGCCCGAACGCAGGTTGTGCCGATCGCGGCGGGAAGGTTGGTCGGATTCCCGTCGTCATCCGCGGCCCCGGAATACACCACTATACCGGAGTCGTAAGTAAACGCTCCCCGATCCCCGGCGTTGACCGTGTGGCCGTGAGCCACTTGCTGTCCATCCGGGCCGTCATCGATATGCCGGAACATCCCTTGGTTCTCCCGCCTTTCTTCGTGGAGGAACCATTCCCACCCGTTGTTGGCGTCCAGCAGAAGTCCGTGCGCATCGGTGCGGGCGAAGGACGCGTTCGCCTCCAGCCCGGCCAAGCTCGCGGTGAAGTCCTGTCCCCCGCCGCCCGCGCAACCCGTCAGGAACGCGCCGGCGATGAATGCGAGCCCCGTCGAGAGGAGGCTCCGAATCTTGACGGTCATGTCTTTTCCCCTTTTTGCTCCGGTTCTCCGGTTCCGTGAAAGCGACCTCTCCGGATGACCCGGATGGCGCCCGACACGAAGCCGTGGGCCTCGTAATTCCTAATTCGCCGATCAAGGGCGGCATGG
>JANQKA010000055.1 GCA_028281405.1 Hasllibacter sp.
CGGCGACCTCAACGCCTGAGGTGCAGGAGCGATATGAGCCTCGCTTGACGAGCGTGCGGTTCGCGGGGGCGGACTCCTCCGCCGCGGGCTCCACGCATCACGCGCGCCGCCATCCAAGCTGCGGCGGCCGCGAACAGGACGCCGCCCGCCGCCTGCCCGATCAGAACTCCCGGCGCTCCGTAAGCCGCCGCTCCGGCGATCACGAAGGGAACCGTGCCCAGCGTGTGCCGTCCCCAGTTCACCAATGTCGAGTAGAACGGCTTGCCCAAATTATTGAAGGACGCGTTCGCCACGAAGATCAACCCGTTGAAGAAGAAGGCCAAGGCGAGCGGTCCGCAGAACAGGAACAGCAATTCGCGCGCGACGCCGCCGAGATCGAACAGGGCCGCGATCGGCCCCTTCAGGATGAACAGGAGCGCGGTCACGCCCGCCACCCAGAGCGCGGCGAAAATCACCCCGTCGCGGAACGCCCCCGCCACCCGGTCGTGTCTTCCCGCCCCGAAATTCTGGCCGATGATCGGGCCGAGGGCTCCCGAAAGCGCGAAAATCACTCCGAACGCCACCGGCGAGATTCGGGCGATCACCGCCATGCCCGCGACCGCCTCCTCCCCGAATTCCGCCATCGCCCGGGTGACGTAGGCTTGGCCGATCGGCGTGGCGAACTGCGTCAACACCGCGGGCAGGGCGACGGAGAGTATCGGGCGGAGGTCTTCCGCGAGTCCCTTCATCGATGGAATCGCGAAGCCGCCGAGGATCCGCGCCACCGGCCAGAGCGCGGCGGCGGCCATCGCCACGCGGGCGCAGACGGACGCGATCGCGGCGCCGGTCAAATCGAGTCCCAGGCCGAAAATCAAAATCGGATCGAGGACCGCGTTGACCGCGCCGCCGATCACCGTGGCCATCATCGCCAACCGCGCCTCCCCATGGGCGCGCAGGATCGCTCCGCCGACCATGGCCAGCAGCAGGATCGGAAGGGACGGGACTATGATTCGGAGGTAACCGACCGTGAGCGCCAGCGTTTCCCCTGACGCTCCGACCAGAGCGGCGAGGAACGGCAGATTGAGCCAGACCAAAGCTGAGAAAACTCCGCCGAACAGGACGCCCCAGGCAAGGCATGTCGCGCCGCGCCGATCCGCCAGTTTCTCGTCTCCCGCCCCGAGGGCCCGCGCCACCAGCGCCACCGCCGCGATGGCCATGCCGATTCCGAACGATGTCGTGAAGAACAGGATCGCCCCCGCGTATCCGACCGCCGCCGCGAGTTCCGCCTGGCCAAGCATGGAAATGAACAGCATGTCGACGAAGTCGACGAGAAACAGGGCCATCAGTCCCACGCTCGCGGTGAAACTCATCACCGCGATGTGTTTGAACAGGCCTCCCTCGAGAAATTTTGCGTCCGCCATCGGCCCACCGTGACACAACCGCGGATGCGCGGCCATAGGATTGGCGCGCCCGCGCCGCGGCGGCGGCCGCTTCGCAGGGGGAACGATCCGTTCCTTTCCGCCCCCGGACCGGAACCCGCTTCTTCGCGTCCCGGCCGGGAATTCCCGCCCGGATACGGGCCCCGCGCCGCGCCCGGGCCTTTTCCGCCCACCACTCCCTTTCCGGGGACGGAGCGCGGCGGCCAAAATGGATTCCCGCGCTTCATTCCGGTTTCGGGCGTCAATCCGGCGGCGCCCCCGCCGGGACGACTCCGCCCGGAACTGATCGGGCGGCGCAAGGCGGCCGGGTCGAATCGGCCCACCGCCGCGATCGGGTCAGAGCTTGGGTTTGCCCAGCATCAAAGGCAGCCATTTCGCCATCTCCGGTCCCCGCTCCCGCCCGGTCAGGGCCAAACGCAGGGGCCGGAACAGATTTTTGCCCTTCCGTCCGGTTTTGGACTTCAATTCGGCGGTCCAATCGTCCCAGGAATTCCCCGTCCAGGGCGGGTCGGGCAGCATGTCCAAGGCAGTCCTGACGAATTCCTGATCGGATTCCTCCACCGCCGGTACCGGGTCGCTCAGGATGTTCCACCATTCGGCGATGTCGGCGCGCGTCCCAATGTTGTCGCGCACCGCGTCCCAGAAGCCGGACGCGATATCGCCCGGCACGCCCGCGGCGGAAAGATCGGCGGCCACGTCCTCCGCGTCGAGCGAGCGCAGAAGCCGCGCCGTCAACGGCTCCAGGTCGGCTTCGTCGAATTTCACCGGCGCCGTTCCGAATTTCCCGACGTCGAATTCCGCGGCGAGTTCGTCGAGTCCCGGTCGCAACTCCACGGGTTCGGAAGTTCCGAGACGCGCCATCAGACTGAGAATCGCCGCCGGTTCCGCCCCACCGTCCCTGAGATCGCGCAGGGAGAGTCCACCTAGCCTCTTGGACAGCGCCTCTCCCCCCGCCCCGGTCAGGAGCGAGTGGTGGGCGAACCGCGGCGCCTCTCCACCCAAGGCGCGGATGATTTGAATCTGCGTCGCCGTGTTCGTCACGTGGTCGGATCCGCGCACGACGTGGGTCACACCCATTTCGATATCGTCGACGACGGAGGCGAGCGTGTAGAGAACCTGCCCGTCGCCCCGGATCAGAACCGGGTCGGAAACGGACGCGGCGTCGATGGACACGTCTCCGACGATGCCGTCCGTCCATTCGACCCGGGCGCGGTCCAGTTTGAACCTCCAATGCCCCCCGCGCTCCGTCCGAAGCGCGTCCTTCTCGTCCTCGGTCAGTTTCAGCGCGGCGCGGTCGTAGACGGGCGGATGCCCCATGTTCAATTGCTTCTTCCGCTTCAGATCCAACTCGGTCGGGGTTTCGAACGCTTCGTATAGGCGTTCCTCGGCGATCAGCGTCTCCTTGGCGGAGGAGTAACGGTCCAAGCGGAGCGACTGGCGCTCCTCCCGGTCCCAGATCAAGCCGAGCCACTCCAGGTCCGCGCGGATGGAATCGATGAATTCCGGCTTCGACCGTTCGGGATCGGTGTCGTCGAAACGCAGGATGAAGGTTCCGCCCGCCTTCCTCGCGATGAGGAAATTCATCAACGCGGTCCGGAGGTTCCCGACGTGAAGGTGGCCGGTGGGCGAAGGGGCGAATCGCGTCACGGTCGCGGAAGGGGAGGATTCACGGTTGGCCGGGCCCTCCGGGTCCGCGGCCCCGCCGGGCGGATTCCCGTTCCTCGACGGTGCGTCGGTTCCGTCCCTGTCGATTTTTTTTCGATCCATAATCCGGCCATCCGTTCAACGGCGGAGGACCGCCGATAATTCCACATTCCCCGCCTTAGCCCGCCCCGGCCGCACCGCGCAACCCGGTTCGCGGCCGGGAGGGCCGCTTCCGCCGCGCCTCCCGATACATTCGGCGCGATTTTTCCCAATCCAGCGGAACCCGGCCCCGGAGGAACGGCAACCGGTCCAAGAAATTCCCCCGGCTCAATTGGATACGGACACAATTCGACCGCGTCCGCCGTTCGACGTCGCCTTCTCCGGAGAGGAAGGCCAAGTGGCGTTTCCACCGCCGGAAGGGAGGCTTCGCGTCGCGTGGTGCGCCCCGCGCGACCGCCGGGCCTTCAATATTCCTCGACCAGCGCGACCCCCGGCATTGACCGCGCCGCGGCCTTGATCTCCGGAGTGACCGGAACGGGATCCTTCAGCGCGATCTCCACCTCGCCCGGCAAATCGTCCGCCAGCAATCTCAGGCAAACCTCGCCCGCCGCCCGGGTCTTCGCCTCCGACCGCGCCCTGGCGAACAGGGCGGCGACGGATTCGAAGGCTTCGGCCGCGTTGACGAACACCCGCAGGTTCGACGCGCCGCCGCCCGCCGCCACATCTTCGGCGGTGAGCACGGACCGGCAAAGCAACTTCAACTGGTCCGCCTCCATCGTCGCCTCCACCGTCAAAATGACGCGGCGTCCACTTTCGAGAAGATCGCGGGACTCCTCGAGCGTTTCGGAAAAAACCGTCGCCTCATACTGACCCGAAGGGTCGGAAAATTGAACGAAGGCGTACCTGTTGCCGCGCGACGACTTGCGCTCCTTCCTGCTTGAAACCACGCCGGCCATCTTGGCCACATGCGCGCCCCGGGCGGCTTTGGCGGTGACCTCCTCCAGCGTCTTCACCCCACCGCGTCTCAGCGCGGGCATGTAATCGTCCAAGGGATGTCCCGACAGGTAGAACCCAACCGAGGTGAATTCCTCGCCGAGGCGCTCGCCCGGAAGCCAATCGGGGCCCCGCATCAATTCCGGCTCGGGCAGATCCTCCCCCGACTCGCCGAACAGGGAAACCTGCGACGACGAGCGCTGATCGTGCACCGCCGCGGAGTATGCCACCAGACGCTCCATGGAATCGAACACCTGGCGTCGGTTTTTGTCGAGCATGTCGAACGCCCCGGCCCGGGCCAGCATCTCGAGCGGCCGCTGTCCCACCCTCTTCAGATCCACCCTCCTGGCCAAGTCGTACATCGTCGTGAAAGGCGTGTCGCCGCGGGCGTCCACGATCAGCCGCATCGCCTCGATGCCGACTCCCTTCAAAGCCCCCAGCGCATAGACCAGTTCGCCGCCCGACACGGAAAAACCCGGAAGGCTCCGGTTCACGCAGGGATTCACGACGTTCACCCCCATGCCGCCCCGCTCCGCGGACCGGCGCAACTCGTCGACGTAAACCGCCAGTTTGTCCGTCAGATGCGGGTCGCAATCCATGACGCCCGCCATGAATTCAACCGGGTGGTTCGCCTTCAGCCAAGCCGTCTGGTAGCTCACCACCGCGTAGGCCGCGGCGTGGGATTTGTTGAAGCCGTAATTGGCGAATTTCTCCAATAGATTCCAAACCTCGAGCGCCTTGTTCCGGTCCACGTCGTTCTTGGTGGCCCCCTCGATGAATTTCGGCCGTTCGGCGTCCATCGCCTCCTTTATCTTCTTGCCCATGGCGCGGCGCAGAAGGTCGGCTCCCCCCAGCGTGTACCCCGCCATCTCCCGCGCGATCTGCATCACCTGCTCCTGATAGACGATGATGCCCTGCGTCTCGTCGAGGATGTGGTCGATCAGCGGGTGCAGGTTCTCGCGATCGGAAATCCTGTTCTTCACCTCGCAGTATTTCGGAATGTTCTCCATCGGGCCGGGACGGTAGAGCGCCACGAGCGCCACGATGTCCTCGATGCAGGTCGGCTTCATGCGCCGGAGCGCGTCCATCATGCCCGAACTCTCCACTTGGAACACCGCCGCCGTCCGGGCCTCCTGGTAAAGCCGGTACGTCGCTTCGTCGTCGAGGGGAATTTGCCCGATGTCGTTCTCCGTTCCCTCCGCCGGCTCGTAGAGCCTCCGCCCGTCGGCGGCGATGTGCAGCGACCGCCCGTCGGCCCGGATGTGCTCGATGGCGCGCTGAATCACCGTCAAAGTCTTGAGGCCGAGGAAGTCGAACTTCACCAGACCGGCCTCCTCGACCCATTTCATGTTGAACTGGGTCGCGGGCATGTCGGACTTCGGGTCCCGGTAGAGCGGCACCAGCGTGTCCAGGGGACGGTCGCCGATCACCACGCCCGCGGCGTGGGTGGAGGCGTTCCTCAAGAGGCCCTCGATTTGTCGGGCGTAGTTCAGAAGCCGCTTCACGACCCCGTCCGACTTCTCCTCCTCCCTCAGGCGCGGCTCCTCCTCGAGAGCCTTCTCGATCGATACCGGCTTCATCCCCTCCGTGGGTATCAACTTGGACAGGCGGTCCACCTGTCCGTACGGCATCTCCAGAACGCGCCCCACGTCGCGCACCGCCGCCTTCGACAAAAGCGCTCCGAAGGTGATGATCTGTCCCACCTTGTCGCTCCCGTACCGATCCTTCACGTGGCGGATCACGTCCTCCCGCCGGTCCATGCAGAAGTCGATGTCGAAATCCGGCATCGACACCCGCTCGGGGTTGAGGAACCTTTCGAACAGAAGATCGTAGCGCAACGGGTCGAGGTCGGTGATCGTCAGCGCGTAGGCCACGAGGCTTCCGGCGCCGGACCCGCGTCCCGGCCCCACAGGTATGCCCTCCCTCTTCGCCCATTGAACGAATTCGGCGACGATCAGGAAATAACCGGGGAATCCCATTTTCTCGATGATTCCCAATTCGAAGTCCAACCGCTCCCGATAAACCTCCGCCTCCGCGGCGTGGTCGATGACCGCGAGCCGCGCCCGAAGCCCCTCCTCCGCCTGCCTCCTGAGCTCGTCCGCCTCGTCGTCGGCGAACCGGGGAAGGATCGGGTCGCGTTTTTCCGCCTTGAAGGCGCAGCGCCGGGCGATCTCGACGGTGTTCTCGACCGCTTCCGGAAGATCCGCGAACAGCGCGGCCATCTCCTTCTGCGACTTGAAATAATGCTCGGGCGTCAACCGCCGCCTCGGCTCCTTTTGATCGACGTAGGTTCCCTCGGAAACGCAGATCATCGCGTCGTGCGCCTCGAACATCTCCCGGTTCGGGAAATAAACGTCGTTCGTGGCGACCAGCGGCAGGCCCATCTCGTAGGCCATCTCCACATGACCCCGCTCGGTCAGGAGTTCCGCCTCCGGCTGGCCGTTCTCTCCCCGATGGCGCTGGAGCTCCACGTAGAGCCTGCCGGGGAAGATCGACGAAAGGCGCGACATCAGATCCCGGGCCTTCGCCCGCTGCCCGTCCCGCAAATGCCGCCCCACCGGCCCGTCGGGGCCTCCAGAAAGACAGATCAGTCCCTCCGCGAGCGCTCCGATTTGATCGAGGGAGACCATGGGGCGACCCTCCGCCTCGACGTAGAGACAGGTCGACAACTTCATGAGGTTGGCGTAGCCGGCTTCGTTCTGCGCCAGCAGGACGATGGCCGCGGGGGGCGTCTCCTTCTCACCCGGCGAGGCGGGAAGGTAGTCCACGTCGACCTGGCATCCGACGATGGGTTGGACGCCGGCCTTCGACAGGGCGACGGAGGCCTCGAGGGCGCAGAACATGGAATTGCTGTCGGTGACCGCGACGGCGGGCATGCCGGCGTCGCGCGTCATCGCGGCCAGTTTCTTGACCGGCACCGCTCCTTCGAGAAGCGAATACTCGGTGTGCAGGCGCAGATGGATGAATCGGGGAGAGTCTGACATGGGCCGGGGCTACCTCACGATCCGGCCCGGCGGAAGCCCCGTCACCGGGATTTCCCCTCCGGTCCCAGAATATCCAATAGCGTCAGCGCCATCACCTTGGCGCTGTCGGCCATGTCGTCGATTCCGACCCACTCGTCCGGCTGGTGCGCGAGTTCGAGGATGCCGGGCCCGTAGGCGACGCAGTTCTTCAGCCGCCCGATCCGGTCGATGTGCTTCTGGTCGTAGGTGCCCGGCGAGACGACGTAGTCCGGCGGTTTGCCCAGGATCCGCCGAATCGCTCCCGCGACGGCGACGGCCACCGGCGAGTCGCGTTCGGTCATGTTCGGAAGCACCTCCGAGATGTCCCTGATTTCATACTCGAACCCGGGCCGGGAGGCGCCGACCCGCTCCATCATGTCCGCGACCTCGCGCTTCACCGCGGAAATGTCCTCCTCGATCAGGAAACGGCGGTCGATCACGATCCGGCAGCGGTCCGGCACGCAGGGAGCCTGAGGCTCGACGGGATTCTCCGCCTCGGGCTCCCCGCCGTGAATCGCGTTGATGTTGAGCGTCGAACTCCGCGCGCCGTCGGGCACGACCGGCATCCGCGTGCGCTTCGAGGCCAGAAGCGGAAACAGCGTCCGCTCCATCTCCTCCAGCACGGCTCCCATGTGGCGCACGGCGCAGTCTCCCAGAAACGGCATCGAGCCGTGCGCGATCCGCCCCTTCGTCTCGATCTCGGCCCACCAGACGCCCCTGTGCCCAAGGCATATGCGATCCTTGTTGAGCGGTTCGGGGATGATGACGTGTTGCACCCGTTCGGGCGAGAACCATCCGTTTTCCGCGAGATGCGCCACCCCGCCGCGACCCCCGGTCTCCTCGTCGGCGGTGGCGCTGATCTCCACCGCCCCCCGGAAGTCCGGAACCATGTCGCAAAACGCCTCGACGGCCACGACCGACGCCGCGAGGCCCCCCTTCATGTCGCAGGCCCCGCGCCCGTGGACGCGGCCATCCCGGATTTCGCCGCCGAACGGGTCCACGGTCCACCCGTGGCCGACTTCGACCACGTCGTGGTGGGAGTTGAAGTGCACGCAGTCGCCCGGCCCCGCGCCGTCGCGCCGGGCGATCATGTTCCAACGCGGATGGGCGTCGCTGTCCGCCGGCGTTCCCTCGGCCCGGACATGCTCCACGTCGAATCCGCGCCGCTCCAAGCGTCCGCCCAGAAAATCGCAGATCTCGCGGTAATTGAGGCCCGGCGGGTTCGACGTCGGAATCCGGACGAGATCCCGCGTCAGGTCGGCGATCTCGTCCCGCCGCGCGCCGATTTCGGTCATTAGGTCGTCTTCCATGCCCGGACCCTAACCCGAGGGAATCCGGACGCCATCCGCAATCCCGGCCCGCGCCGGAATTATTCTCAACCGGGAGGGTGGAAACGAATCGCCGCGCCGGAGCGGCGGTCATCCGGGGGAGACCGGGGATTTTCCGGCCCGTCGACGGGGTGAACCCGGCTTCCGGCACATGGGATGGACTCGCGAGGATTACGTCGACCGGGCGACCAACTTCGGCGCGGGGAATGACGGGCATTCGACTCCGGGTCGCTTGGCCACCGCCGACGGAGGTAAGGATTCCCTTGCGCGGGACAGGTTCGTCCCGGGGCGGACGCCGCGCCGAAGCCGCGGCGTCCGCTGGACCCGCCGACGGCCGCGCCTTAGCGTTCCGTCCATGATCGCCCACGCCGTCAACCGCCTGATCTCGCTATCGTTTTCCCTCGTCGCGGCGAGCCTCGTCATCTTCGCGCTCGTCGAGGTCGTGCCGGGAGATCCCGCCGCGTTCATGCTGGGCCTGAACGCCTCCCCCGAAACCGTGGCCGCGTTGCGCGCGGAACTCGGCCTCGACGGTTCCGCCCCCGCCCGGTACCTGTCCTGGGCCGGAGGAATGCTGACCGGCGATTTCGGCACCTCCTACACCTACCGCGTTCCCGTGTCCGAACTGGTCGCCGCCCGCGCCGGAGTGTCGATTCCCCTCGCCCTCATCGCGCTCCTGCTTTCGACTTCGATCGCCATTCCAGTCGGCTTGGCGGCCGCGGCGGGGCGCGGCGGGGCGGCCGACTTCGGGCTGATGGGCGCGGCCCAAATGGGAATCGCGATCCCCAACTTCTGGTTCGCCATGCTTCTCGTCCTCGTGTTCGCCATCAAGCTGGGGTGGACCTCCGCCGGGGGATTTCCCGGATGGGAAGCCGGCGCCGGCCCGGCGCTCAAGGCCTTGGCGCTGCCCGCCGTCGCGCTCGCCCTTCCGCAGGCCGCGATCCTGTCCCGCGTCACGCGGTCCGCCCTGATTGAAACCCTGGATCAGGACTACATCCGGACCGCCCGCGCAAAGGGGTTGAGCCGGGGCGGGGCGATCCGCCGCCACGGCCTGCCGAACGCGATGATACCCGTGCTGACGATCCTCGGCCTGCAATTCTCCTTCCTGCTCGCGGGCGCGATAATCATCGAAAACGTGTTCTTCCTGCCCGGCTTGGGGCGTCTGATCTTCCAAGCCATCACCCAGCGCGACCTCGTCGTGGTCGAAAGCGTGGTGATGCTCCTGGTGTTCGCGGTCATCCTCGTGACGTTCCTCGTGGACATCGCCTACGCGGCGGTCGACCCGCGCCTCAGGCGGGGCCGGTGAGGATCCCCGCCTCCCTCGCGTTCGGAGCGGTGGTCGGCGCGGCCTTTCTCGTTCTGGCGCTCGTCGGCGTTTTCTGGACTCCCCACGACGTCGCCTCGCTCGACATCTCCAACCGCGTTAAGCCTCCCTCGTCCGCCCACTGGCTCGGCACGGACCACCTCGGCCGCGACATGGCCTCGATGCTCATGGTCGGCGCGCGCACCTCCATCGCCGTCGCCGTCGTGGCGGTGGGGATCGGCGCCGCGCTCGGCGTGCCGCTGGGCCTTCTGGCCGCGGCCAACCACGGCGGAATCGCGGACGATCTGGTCATGCGCTTCAACGACCTCGTGTTCGCCTTCCCCGCCCTCGTGGTCGCGATCCTGATCACGGCGGTGTTCGGCGCGTCGGCGGTGAACGCCATCATCGCCATCGGGATCTTCAACATTCCCGTGTTCGCCCGGGTTTCCCGGGGAGCCGCCCTTCCCCTCTGGACCCTCGACTACACCCGCACGGCGCGCGTCGCGGGCAAGGGCGCCGCCCGGATCTCGGCCGAGCACATCCTTCCCAACATCCTCAATCTCCTGATCGTGCAGGGAACCATTCAGTTTTCCCTGGGCATCCTCGCCGAGGCCGCGCTCAGCTACGTCGGCCTCGGGGCCCAGCCCCCGACGCCGTCCTGGGGACGGATGCTCGCGGAAAGCCAGACCCTGATCGGCATCGCGCCCCGACTGGCCATCCTGCCCGGACTCGCGATCGTGCTGATGGTGCTCGGACTCAACATGATGGGGGACGGTTTGCGCGACCTCCTCGATCCGAGGCTGCGGAGGGCGCGGACGTGACCGCGAATCCGACGCGGGATCCCCGCTCCGGCGGAATCGAAAAGCCCATGATCTCCATCCGCGGCCTTTCGCTGTCCATCAACGGCGAACCCATCCTGAAAAACGTCTCGCTGTCTCTGGACGAGGGCCGCGTCACCGGGCTCGTCGGCGAATCGGGATCCGGAAAATCCATGACGGCCCTCGCCTTGATGGGACTTCCGCCGCGCGGTTCCCGGATCGACGGGCGCATCGACATGTTCGGCTCCCCGATCTCCGACCTTCCCGAAGCCGAGTTCCGCAAACTGCGCGGCAATCAAATCGGCATGATATTCCAAGAGCCGATGACGGCCTTGAACCCGGTCCGGAACATCGGCGACCAAGTGGCCGAAACGCTCGTGACGCACGGAGCGGCGACCCGGTCCGAAGCCCTCGCGGCCGCGCGCGGACGGTTGGACCGCGTGGGCCTCCCGGAGGGGCGATTTCCCCTTTCGCTTTATCCGCACGAACTTTCGGGCGGGCAGCGTCAGCGCGTCTGCGTCGCGCTTGCCATCGCGCTGCGCCCGCGGCTCCTGATCGCCGACGAACCCACCACCGCGCTCGACGTCACGACCCAGGCCAGGATCCTCGATCTTCTGAAAGGCCTCGTGGACGACGAAGGCATGGGGCTATTGCTGATCACGCACGACCTCGCCGTGGTGTCGGGAATCGCTGACCGGACCGCCGTGATGGAGGCGGGCCGCGTCGTCGAAGAGGCGCCAACCGGTGAGATATTCACAAAGTCGGCCCACCCGCTCACGCGCTCCCTGATCGCCGCCTCGACTCATGTCCCAGACCGCCCTCCCGGAACGCCCGGCGCGCCGCTTCTGACGGTCGAGGACGCGGTGCGCGAATACGTCGCTCCGCGGCGTTCGCCATTTTCGCCGGCGCGCCGGACACGGGCGGTCGACGGGGTTTGCTTCACCCTGCTCCGCGGCGAGAATCTCGGGATCGTCGGCGAATCGGGTTGCGGAAAATCCACCCTCGCCCGCGCGGTCCTCGGCCTCGACCCGCTGCGGTCGGGACGCATCGCGCTGAACGGAGAAGCCATCGAGGCGGGACGCGTCCCCTACCACATCCGCCGCCGGATGCAGGCGGTGTTCCAGGATCCCCACGGCAGTTTCAATCCCCGCCACCGGGTCGAACGACTGATCGCCGAGCCGTTCCATTTGACACCCTCACCGCCCCGCGGCGCGGCGCGGCGCGAAGCCGTGTCGGAGGCGCTGAAGGCCGTCCACCTT